>DSDR01000148.1 GCA_011048645.1 Phycisphaerales bacterium | reverse complement strand
TACAATACCGCTTAGCGCGGTTTTGTGAACCGAGAAATTTCAGGAGACCACTATGAAAACGATGTATCGTGTCGTGATAAGCTTGGGACTGCTTCTTAGCTTGATTCTTTTGGCATCGGGTTGCGGGGACCCCGAATCGGATGCCGCCCTGATCCGTCGGGCACGCTTGGTCGCTAATGAAAATATCGCGCTGAAAAAACAGCTCGATAAAAAAGACAAACACATCGCGCAACTCGAGAAACAAATCGAACAACTCAAACAGGAAAAACAAAACATTTCCGAGCAAACCGACGAAACGACTTTTCGTCTGCTGCAAATGACTGCCGAGGCCGAACAGCGAGCCGAAACCCTCCGCCAGGAAAACGAACGGCTCAAACAACAGCTTGAACAACGGCAATCCCCGTAGCCAAACCACGCCCGTTCTTGTCCTATAACGTTCGACAAACCGCCTGTACCGCTTTTTCAGGGGCCGCTTGATCGGCGTCGGCGTACCGTTTGCGGATTGCCGCGGCCGTCAGAGCCACAAACATCGGTTGCGGACGCAGCGGTCGGCTGGTCAATTCCGGATGAGCCTGGGTGCCCATAAAAAACGGATGGCCGGGCAGTTCAAGAATCTGCACAATCGGCTGGACCGGTGATTTACCCGAAAAGACAAGGCCGTGCTGCTCAAGCAAGGGGATATAGTTAGGATCGACTTCGTAGCGATGTCGAAATCGCAGACGGACCGACTCTGCCCGACCGAACAATCGCCAGGCGAGGGTATCGGGTTTAATCGCAATATCCTGTCCGCCCAGCCGCATATTGCCGCCCAGACCTTCGATTTTTTTCTGTTCGGGCAGCACGTCAATCAATTGTTCAGGGCATTTTGGATCGACCTCAGTGGTATTGGCGCCGCTCAGGCCGCAGACATTACGGGCATACTCGATCACCGCCGCCTGGAAGCCCAGACACAGCCCCAGATAAGGAATGTTGTGTTCGCGTGCGTAGCGAACGCTTGAGATTTTACCCTCCAGACCCCTGGCCCCGAACCCTCCGGGCACGATAATGCCGTCCACATTTTTCAGAAATTGATCGGCGTTTTGGTCCGTCAGATCGGTCGTTTCAATCCAGTCCACGTGGACTTTGCAGCCCAGATGAATCCCGGCGTGCTCCAGCGCGTTGAGAATCGACGCATAGCTGTCGCGCACGGAGGTGTACTTGCCGGTAACGCCGATGGTCACTTCTTTGTCTTCTTTGCCGATCTTGTCAGTAAAGTCGCACCATCGTTCCCATTGCTTGCGTTCATAGCGCAGTTTGGTGCGGTCTTCAATCCGCAGCAATCGCAACACCTCAAAATCCAGCCCGCAGTCCCGCAGCATCGCCGGAATGGAGTAGATACTGGCCGAATCGTGCATACTAAAGACGCGCTCGGCCGGCACGTTGCCGAAAACGCTGATTTTCTGCATCGCGGTTTCGGAGACCGGATTTTCCGCCCGGCAAGCAATGATATCCGGCTGAATGCCGGTCTGCATTAATTGTTTGATGCCCAACTGGGCGGCCTTGGATTTCTGTTCGCCGAGGGCGTGCGGCTCAAGAATATAAGTCAGCGCGACAAAGCAGCAGCTATGCGGGCCTTCCTCGTAGGCCAATTCGCGCATCGCCTCGATATAAAACGCATTTTCCAGATCGCCGACCGTCCCGCCGATTTCCACGAAGACCACATCGGCGTCGGTCTTGACCGCCAGTTCGCGCAGGCGCAACTTGACCTCGCCGGTAACATGCGGAATCATCTGCACATCACG
Organism: Phycisphaerales bacterium; assembly: GCA_011048645.1. Classification (GTDB taxonomy): domain Bacteria; phylum Planctomycetota; class Phycisphaerae; order Sedimentisphaerales; family Anaerohalosphaeraceae; genus T3Sed10-213. The sequence continues at coordinate 8,868 of DSDR01000148.1, read as the reverse complement.
GCCCAGATATTCGCCGTGGCGTTCTTTGTCCAGAACGGAGCGATAAATCTGGCCGCTGGTGGAAAAATTCGCCCGGCTGAGATTCTGATCAAGCATTCGCTCATAGGTGCCCAGATCCATATCGGTCTCCATCCCGTCATCCAGCACAAAGACTTCGCCGTGGCGAAACGGATTGAGCGTTCCCGAATCGATATTCAGATACCCTTCCAGTTTGATGGGGGCGACCTTCAGCCCCTTATCCTGCAGGAGCTTGGCCAGACAGGACGAAAAAATACCCTTGCCCAAACCGCTCATCACCGTGCCCATCACAATGACATAGCGTGTTTTCCCCTTTTGGTAGCCGTCGGGCAGCGGCAAAAAAAATTCATCCGTTGACGTTTCGGCTGCCTGCGCCAGTAATTCTCTGCTTTCTTTCATAATATCTTCTTGAAATCGGGTAATGAATGCTTACATTTTTTTCAAATATTCAACCGTGCGCCGAAGGCTTTCTGAAGACGATATTGCCTCCTGGTAGTCCCACCGCTGACTGACAAACTCTTCCAATCTGGCATTGTAATTTGGACCAACCCTTGCTGTTGTTCTTATCTGTGGTACGATATCGTCCCGAAGACTTTTCTTTCTGGATTTCCCAGCAATTTTCAATAGCAATTCTTTGGGATCTGATACCTGATCCGGAATTTCAGGGATTATTTTTTTTGAAATTCCCAAATAATTGGAAAATGCACATCGTGACGCCAACAACCAGGACTCTACTTCTCTAACAGCAATGCGAAAATGCAAATTCGGATGCTTGTCATGCTCAAACCAATCTTGAAGCAATGCCGGCGGACACGCATAGTCCGCATCTAAATCCACCAAAATAAAATATGCCATTCCCTTGGCGGCATGATTGAAACCCCTCAATCTGCGTTTAATATTTCCCTTTCCGCCAGTGCGATAGGCAAGGCCAATCTCACAATCGGGCCTGATCTCGGAGAACAATCGTCGCAATACCGCTCCGGACAGGTCATCCTCAAAAATAAGATTGATGGACCGATTAGACATCAAATAAAAATCCCTGTTGCATTGCCTTGGGTTCCGTTCTGGGCAAAACCGCCTCGGCAATTGTAAACCCTCCCTCAAGAAGCAGGCGAACTTCTTCAATATCAGAGGCAACTTTGATTTCAGTTCCTTCGACGGCAGGCGTCAAAACAAGCACTTCACTGCCGTCAATCCCTTTATCGTCCAACAATTCGGCGCTGTGTGTGCTCAGAATCACTTGCCTTGTTTTCTTCTTTTGAAATCGATGTATAATAGAAGGCAAAAGCTTTACGATTGCCGCATTTAAGGACAATTCCGGCTCTTCCATCAAGAGCAAATTGTCACTTTCCATCAAACTCCAGAAAAAAGCGATCAGCCGAAGGGTTCCATCGGAAAACTGATCTTCTCTTTGCTTTGCGCCTCGTGGTCGCCAATGTTCATAAACAGCTTCCAGGTGAGGAATTCCCGCTTCGTCTTTTATATCTGTCAAGTGTTTCAATTGCGGAACAGCTTTTACCAGAGCTTGTTCAATTTTACGAAGTCTCGCCCTGCGCGTCTTTTCCGTGGTTCTGGCGACACGTTCCAGAAAGTTGCGGCCATAAGGATCGCCTGCAATATTGGAGCCGGAAAATGCCTCCGGGTTTCGAACCAACTGCGGCACTAAATGCAAGTATGAAACACTGTTGAAAAAATTGGAAATCGCCCTGAACTTTTCATTTGCACTGATTTGCTCCAAATGTGTTTGGGTCAGGCGGAGATCGTCTTGCCGGTCTGAATCATCCGGTCGGTTCAAAATCCGTTCACCACGGTACCAAATACGTTCAAAACTGAGATAGGGTTGCCGGTGTCCACGGGTCTGCTGCTTAATCCCGATTGCATATTTCCACACGGGGACAGCTCCACTCAATTCCGTATCGGATAAATGGACTTCAATTTCAATGTCCGGTTCCTGGCGTGCCGCCAAACATCGAATCTTTGACAGGCCGCCCCGATCCTGCACAGCCTGCTGGAGTCCGCCGCCGGCCTTCACAATATCTCTTAGAAAACGAAAAACATCCAGAAAATTGGATTTCCCGCTCGCATTCGGACCCGCAAGAAACATCCGTCTGCGAAGTTTCACATCCACTTTTCTAAAATTTTTCCAATTCTGTAAACTAAGACCGGAAACGTACATATCTCACCTTTATTCAACGTTATCTTGCCGTGCCACAAATGCCGCATACTGTTCGGGGGTGTCGATCCCGTCCCAGGCACGTTCGACCGTATCGGTTAAAATGGTAAACCCGTTGTCCAGAGCGCGAAGCTGTTCGAGTTTTTCGCACTGTTCGAGCCGACTGGGCGGCAGCGTCGCATACACCAGCAAAAACTCTTTGCGGTAGGCGTAAATCCCCAAATGCCGGCGATAGAAGCTCACCTCCCCGATTCCGCCGTTTTGCCGATCATAAGGAACCGGCGAACGCGAAAAATACAATGCTCGTCCGTTTTTATCTGTAACACATTTGACAATATTGGGGTTGGCTACTTCCTCAGGCGTTTGAAAAGGCGCCAACAGCGTCGCCATTTGCGCATCGGGATTTTGCACGAGCAGTTCCGCGACGCGATCAATATACGCCGGGGCGATTTCCGGCTCATCGGCCTGCAGGTTGACCACAATATCGCAGGGGCGATTGGCCGCCGCCTCGGCGATACGGTCAGTACCGCTCGGATGGGTCGGGCGGGTCATCACACACGGCGCGCCAAACGCCCGACAGGCGGCCGCGACCCGCTCGTCATCGGCGGCAATGACCACCTCGCTGACACGCTCGGCGCCCAGCGCGCGTTCATACGTATGCTGAACAAGATATTTGCCCGTTTCTTTAGCCAGAACCTTGCCCGCCATCCGACTGGACCCGTAACGGGCGGGAATGACCACCATTATTTTCACGTCTTTGTTCCTTGCAGCGATAATGACGATTCAGGCGATTCATTAAACCGTATCGACCACTGCCCGGCTATCATAGACAGCAACGCCCCCCCTGTCAACCGACATTATCAGCAAAAAGCCGCCCTTGCGCAAGCGGTCGGACCGGAGGCCTTATCGGCCGCTCGGCGCTGACCTGACACGTGCTGAATCGGCCGCGGAGTGCGAAGGTTTTTTTGGCTCTGTGCTTTTCTTTTGGACACATCGCGGTTAAAATAGGTTGTGAAAACTGATTGGAATTGTTTGATTGAGTGAGGCTTGAATGGAACAACCACTGTTAGCGGATGCCAAAATTTACCCGGCCGGCGAAGGAGCGTTTTTAAGCATTACGGATATGCTGGCGTATTTTGAGAAAATGGGGGCGATGCGGGTCTCCGACCTGCATATCAAAATCGGCACCCAGCCGGCCTACCGCATCGACGGCGACCTGGTGCGGCTCAAAGGCGGCATCGTAACCAAAGCGGTCGCCGAAGGACTGATCTATCCGCTGCTCGGAGAGAAGAATATCGCCGCCCTCAAGCGCGACTGTACGGTGGACTGCTCTTACAAATACGGCTCGCTGCAATTTCGCATCAATGCGTTTCAGGACAACGACGGACTGACCGCCGCCATCCGCGCGTTGGGCAATGACATTCCGGTTCCTGAAAAAATCGGTTTCCCCAACACCTGCTGGCAGGACATCGTCCGCCGCAAACAGGGGCTGTGCCTGTTTACCGGCATTACCGGCGCCGGTAAAAGCACCACCATCGCTTCACTGATTCAGCGAATCAATGAAAATCGGGCCTGTCGGATTATTACGCTGGAAGACCCGATTGAATACATCTATCCACAGCACAATTCGATGATTTCACAGCGCGAGATTGGACGTGATGTCATGCTGTTTGCCTCGGGACTGCGGTCGATGATGCGGGAAGATCCGGATGTCATTTTTGTCGGCGAGATGCGCGACGCCGAGACGGTATCGCTGGTGCTGACCGCCGCCGAGACGGGACATCTGGTCTTTTCGACGCTGCATACACGCGACGTGACCGGAACACTGACGCGAATCCTCGACTTTTTCCCCACCGAACGACAAGACGAAGTACGCAATCAGCTTTCGCTGGGGCTGCGCTATATCGTCTGTCAGAAACTGCTGCCGCGAAAAGACGGCAACGGACGACTGGTCGCGATGGAAATCCTCAACAGCAATTACGCCGTGGCCAATCTGATTCGCAAAGGCAAACTCGAACAGATTTACTCCCAGATGCAGGTCAAGACCAAGAATCAGCCCGATGAAAAGATGATTACCTTCGAGCGGCATCTGGCGATCCTGGTTAAACGCGGCCTCGTCGATTTGCTCGAAGCCCAGAAATGGGCCAATGATATGAAGAGCTTCCAGGATGCCCTGAAAACCGACCCGGAAGTCGAATAAATAGCGACAGTGGAATTTCAATGCATACCTGCCATGAACGAAGAGACGACGATTCAATGTGATTGCCCGCATTGCGGGCGGGTATGCGGGTTCAAGAGCCGATTCGCCGGGCATATTGCCCGCTGTCTGAATTGCGATACCCGATTTGTCATTCCATCCGAAAGCGGCCGTTTGGCTCGCCTGCTCAAGCCTCAGGCGGCGTCAGCCCTGCCCGGCTTTTACGGCAATGCTCTGAAAGGGTCGTTCAAAGCGTTTATGCATCGGGAAAGTCATGTGGGGTTGGTTTTCTGTGCAGCACTGGCCGTGTTTCACTTTTTACTGGGCGATAAGGATTTGTCGTTTACGCTGCCGGGATTTCGCCCGCCGTTGCTGGTCGGCTGGGCGGCCACCCTCGTCACCTTCGGTTGTTTTGCATGGTACAGCATGGAAACCATTCTCGATGCACGAATGGACGGCGAATCGCTGCCGGCGGTGGAACCCGGCGCAGGGTTTGAGTTTCTATGGAACGTTATCAAATCCTGCTATTTGTTTTTAGTTACACTGCTTGCGGCCCTGCTGCCGGCGTCGTTTATCAGTGCGTGGTTTGAATTTTTCGGGATTGACCTTGGATGGCTCTATTACATCATCGTTGTGTTATGTTTGCTGCTGTGGCCGATGAACCTGGCGATCATTGCGCTGGAAGTGCCGTGGTGGCGTGTCTTTCGCTACGACCTGCTGATTCGGGCGATTGTTAAGACATTTCGGCCGTATCTTTTTACAACGCTGATGACGCTGGCTGCTTTTGGTGTGGTCTTTTTGAGCATGGGTCTGTTTGTATCGCAAGACGACGCCGGAACCGCCGCGGCACTGGGACTGCTTGTTCTGCGGCTTGCGAGCGCGGCGTTTTTTCTGTTCGCAATGCGCATCATCGGGGTGTATTGCCGCCATTACTCGGAAATTTGTCCGGAATTGTGGGTTGCCGAGCCGCCTCAGACGCCCGGCTTAGATTGACCGGCAAATCCAGATAAAAGGTCGAACCTTGGCCTAATGTGCTTTCCACGCCGATGGTTGCGGCCAGTAACTCGGAAAGTTGTCTGCAGATCGCCAGTCCCAGCCCCGTCCCCGGTTCTTTGCGGGTCAATGAGCCGTCCAGTTGGCGAAATTTTTCAAAAATTTTCGTCTGGTCTTCTTCGGAAATTCCCGGCCCGGTGTCCGAAACCGAAATCCGTACGGTGACATCGTCCAGCCTATACGCCTTGACGACAATACGGCCGTTATCCGGCGTAAATTTGATGGCGTTGCTGAGTAGATTGTAGAGAATCTGTTGCAGCTTTCCCGCGTCCGTCTGGATCAGCGGAATACGATCATCCGCTTGCAGACGGACTTTTATTCGTTTCTGCTCGGTCAGGGGCGAGAAGAACGCCGTGAGTCCCTCCAGCAATTGCTGGACGCTTGTCTTTTCGACCCGCAATTCCATTTTGCCCGCCTCGGCCTTGGCCAAATCGAGCAGATCGTTGATCATATTCAGCAGCGACCGTCCGCTGGAAATAATATTTTCGGCCCAACGGCGTGTCTTTTCGGTCTCGGCGTCGGGCTTTTCCCGCAGCAGCTCGGCAAATCCAAGAATCGCGTTCAGCGGCGTGCGAAATTCGTGCGACATATTGGCCAGAAATTCGCTCTTGAGCTTGTTGGCCTGGTACAGCTCGATGTTCTTTTGTGAAAGCTGCACGATCTTGTGATCCAACTGCTGATTGGCACGTTCCAGCTTATGCTGCGATTCCATCAGATTGTCCAGCATATGATTAAAGGCGGTCGAGAGCTTTTCATATTCGTCGCCGGTGCGAATGGAACTGCGAATATCATAATTACCTTCGGCCACATTATTGACCAAAGCCCGAAGCTGGCGAATGGGACGCAGAATGACCCGCTGCGTAATTGTATAGAACGCCACCATCGCTCCGATACCGGCCAGCAAACCGGCCACCACAACCCATAAACGATTCAAAAACAGCGTTCGTTCCAGCTCATGGGTCGGCGTGCGTACCGCCAGAACGCCGATTTCCTGATTGAGATTAAAGGCCGGCGCCGTGCCTTGCGGATAATGACAGCGCAGGCAATTTTCATCGGCCAGCACCACCCGCACATAGGCGTTCTGAGGGGAACGGTTTGGAAGGCGTTCAATCCAGCCGATTTCGCCGCCGCGCGACCCCGAACGCAGCCATTCGATTTTTCCCCTCTGGGAGTCGGTCAAAGCCTGCTCCACGCCGTCCGGGCTTGTGCCGGCACGATGCCATACGATAATACGGTCATTGTCCTCGCGGACCTGCCCGCTATCGGTCAGTCGAGGCAATTCACTCTCGGACAGCGGTTCCAGTTTGAAGTGCCGCTCATAGACCGTCTCGGCCACGGCGCGTCCGGCATCCAGCGCCGCTTTTTCCGTCAGCTTGCCCATCCAGAGATACGGAATCAGCAGCGCCAGCACCAGACTGAACAGCACCGCCGCGCCGAATTGCAGACGGCATTTCTCCGCCAGCGAAAGCGGCTTGCGCTGGATCCGTGCAAGAACCGGTTTGATCCATCGCTGATAGCGTCTTAACATAATGCCTCTCAAGACGGCATAAAAATGCGAATTCAGGATTCTTGTTCCAGTTGACGCAGATGCTTTTGGACGCGAAGATTTAATTCGTCAAGCTGCTTTTGATCGACATCGGACGGCGCATCGGTCAGCAGGCACTGGCCCCGCTGCGTTTTGGGAAACGCGATCACATCGCGAATGTTGTCGGTTTGCGTCAGCAGCATCACGAGCCGATCCAGCCCGAAGGCGATTCCGCCGTGCGGCGGTGCGCCGTACTCCAGGGCCTTGAGGAAAAAGCCGAAACGCTCCTGGGCCTGTTTGTGCGAGATATTGAGCAGATCAAAGACCTTCGCCTGTACCTTCGGGTCGTGAATACGCACCGAGCCGCCGCCGATTTCCGAGCCGTTGACGACCAGATCATACGCCTGCGAGCGGATGTGGGCCGGATCGCTTTCCAGTTTGGGCAAATCCTCCGGCGCCGGCGAGGTAAACGGGTGATGCAGCGAGTCATAGCGTTTTTCATCCGCGTTCCATTCGAACAGCGGAAAATCCACCACCCAGACAAATTCAAACTGATCCGGCCGGCACAATCCCAACTCTTTGCCCAGCCGGACGCGCAGCGGCGCCAGCGATTTATTGACCACATCGGCGCTGTCGGCTACCATCAAAATCAGGTCGCCCGCGGACGCGCCGAAACGGCGAATGATCTCCTGCTGCTGAGCGTCTGTGAAGAATTTGGCAATACTGCTTTTCAGTTCCAGCCCCGATCCGGATTCTTTGGAGGCTACCTTGAACCAGGCCAGACCCTTTGCGCCAAAATCACCGACAAATTGAGTGAGCGTTTTTTCAATATCGCTGCGGGAATACCTCTCGCCGCCGGGAGCGCAAAGCCCCTTGACAACGCCCCCTCTGGAAACTGCCGAGGTAAACACCTGAAACTGACATGCGGCCGCGATATCGGACAGGTCTTTAAGTTTCATCTCAAACCGCAAATCCGGACGATCAATGCCGTAGTCGTCCATCGCCTGCTGATACGTCATCTGACGAATCGGCAGCGACACCTCCACCCCCAGAATCTCCTTGAAAATCCGGGCGATCAGTCCCTCATTGGTGCGCATCACATCCTCGGCCTGAACAAAACTCATTTCCACATCAATCTGTGTAAATTCGGCCTGGCGATCCGCCCGCGGATCCTCATCGCGAAAACACCGAACAATCTGAAAATAGCGATCCGTATTGGCAACCATCAGAATTTGCTTGAACAATTGCGGCGACTGCGGCAACGCATAAAAGCAGCCCTTATACAACCGACTGGGGACCAGATAATCGCGCGCCCCTTCGGGCGTACTCTTGCCGAGCATGGGGGTTTCAATCTCCCAAAAGCCCAGGGCGTCGAAGTAATCGCGCGTCAGCTTGGTGACGCGGTGGCGCACCGCCAGCCGACTGAGCATACTCGGCCGACGCAGATCGATATACCGGTACTGAAGCCGCAATTCCTCATTGACCTGGGCGGCGGTATCAATCTCGAACGGCGGCGTCTTGGCCTGATTGAGCACCTCCAGTTCCTGCACGATCACCTCAATCTTGCCGGTGGGCAGGCGGGGGTTTTCCAGCCCGTCGCCGCGCGGACGCACCGTGCCGCGAGCGCCGAGCACCCATTCACAACGCACGGTACGCGCCAGCTTATGGGCGTCCGGATGCATTTCCGGATCAAAGACCAATTGCACCAGGCCTTCACGATCCCGCAAATCAATAAACACCAGATTGCCGTGATCCCGATAGGAATTAACCCAGCCGTTAACGACCACGGTTTGGCCGATGTGTTCTGTACGAAGTCGTCCGCAAGACTCTGTTCGTTTTAACATAATCGTTTCTCAAAATAAAATAGAGTGATTCTCTTTGATTCCGTATATATTCGTTTAT
>DSDR01000366.1 GCA_011048645.1 Phycisphaerales bacterium | reverse complement strand
TCGATTGCCCGTCCGCAAACGACGATTGACCTGGACGGTCGAACCAGGCCGATTGAAACGCACGGCCGACACGATCCGTGCATCGTGCCGCGGATCATTCCGGTCATTGAGGCGATGGCGGCGCTGGTGATTCTCGATTGTCTGGAGATTCAATCCCGGATTCGACCGGATGCATGAGGGGTGCGGCGGATTTCGATGTCTCCTGTTGAAGTCTCATTTTCAGGTACTGATGTGTGGATGTTTTTATTGTATGCCGCCGGTTTTTCTTTGACGGGTGTGATGGCGCCGGGGTCGATTACGGCCGCGACGATTGCTCTGGGCGGACGCAGCCGCTGGGCGGGCGCATGGATTGCCGCCGGGCACGGCCTGTTTGAGATACCGCTGATTTTTCTGCTGCTGTTCGGTATCGGCGTCTATGTGCAGACGAATTTAGCCAAAATCATCATCGGGCTGGTGGGCGGATTGTTTTTGGTGTGGCTGGGAGTGCAGATGTTTCACGACATGGCGCGATCTTCTTTTGATCTGAAAAACAGCCGCGGCCAATCCAACACCGCCGGTGCGATGATGACGGGGTTTGTGCTCACGGCGACCAACCCCTATTTTCTGCTGTGGTGGGCCGTCGGCGGACTGGTGCTTGCTCAGGACGCCCTGAAGTTCGGGGTTTGGACGCTGCTGCTGTTTGTGGCGCTGCACTGGAGTCTGGACTTGATTTGGCTGACGATTTTGTCGATGGCGACGTTTTACGGCGCGTCGCTGCTGAATGTACGCAACCAGCGGCTGTTGATGGGCTTTTGCGGCGCAGCGCTGCTGTTTTTCGGCGGGATGTTCATTGCTCGCGCCGTTCTCTTGGCCCGAACAGGCCTGGTATGACCGAAAACGGTCATCGCATAGTGCCGTGAGATCGCAATGCCCTGAACGGTCGAGTCGGATTTAGACCATCGGTTCATCCGGGTCTTCGAGAACTTCGGGAGGCGCCGAAGGCGTCGTCGATTCTTTTTTCCACGGGTTGAGCACGTCTTTGAGCGTGTGACCGCTGAGCAGGTCGCGCACCTGCTGAAATATGACCGCGGCCTTGGGGTTTTCCGCCTCAAGCGGCTGGGCAAAGCTGACCTGTGCGACGGCGTCATAAATATCGGCCAGTGAAATATGGGCGCCGTCGGTGGAGGGCACATAGCCGCTGGTCGGTTCATTGGTGTGGCACAACAATCCGGCTTTGACCATCCGGTCCAGCAGCTTTTCGGAAAAGTCCGCGGGAATATCCAGCCGGGCCGAGACCGCCTCGGCGGTTACCGGCCGTTCGTTCTTTTGCTCAAAGGCGTTCAGCACATACTCCATAATGCCGATAATCGTCTGATCATTGGCCATAAAGCAGATGTCGCTTCGTCGCAGCCGTTTCAATTCCGCCTCGTCCAGACTGTGAAAGTTCTGCGTCGCATACGTCAGTTGCAGGCCGAACAGTACGATCACCCACATCACATAAATCCAGAACACCGACAGCGGAATGACTCCGAGGATGCCGTAAATCGTCTGATAAGGGATGACCTTGCTTAGATACAATTGGAATCCGTATTTGGCTGCCGTCCACAGCAGCGTCGCGATGAACGCTCCCCATAGCGCGGCGAGGGGACTGACTTTGGTGTTCGGCATCATGGTGTACAGGAAAAACAGCAGCGCCATCATCACCAGAAACGGGAATATCGGCCGCATATATCCCCAAAACCAGGATTCAATCCCGCCGCGCATCAGATATTGAGTGCTCAGATAAATCCCCAGCGCCAGCAGAATCGGCCCGAACATTAATATCCACGAGTAATAAACGATTCGATGAATCAGACTTCGCTTGACGCGAATGTGCCAGATCATATTAAAAGCGCGCTCGATGGTCATCAGCAGTCCCACCGCCGCCCAGATGACCACGGCGGCGCCCACGATGGTGATGGCGCCGGTGCTGACTTTGGACATATACCGCTCCACCATCTCGTCGATTTTATCGGTGATGGCAATGGAGGGCGGGTTCTCGTCCGGGTCCAGCGGGGCGGTCTGGTCGAGTTGCTCTTCCGGCACGGGATATTTAATTTGATCCAGATTAAATTGCTCGTATGCGAAATATCGAATCTTATGCCCCAAATCGCGATAGGCCGGAAACATCTGAAACACCATCAGCATCACAATTGCCAGCGGGACGATGCCGAATAACGTATGATAGGCCAGCGCCGCGGCCTGGGTAAACGCCCGATTGGTCTGAAGCAAACGAAAGCACTGCCGCCAAATGCGGATCTGGGTCAACAGAAAGCGGCTCCACCGTCCCAGTTCATCCGTCGGCTTGAACAGGATGTTTTTCATTTTTTCTAACATAATGACTGCCTGCGTAAATGACCGCTGATTATGGGAACGAAAACGCTAAAAGAGCCGACGCAATCCCTCCTGAATGAGGCGGTCTCTTTGTTGTTCAAGCTGCTGTCTAAGCAGCCGTTCTGTGTCAATAGCGGGTTTTTGCACTGTGCCGCCGAGGGGGATTTCAATCCGGTTGGTTCCGGCGTCCGCCAGCCGTACCGGTCGAAAATCCATACTCAACGGCAGTTTGACATTCATCGACAGCGTGTTGTCCAGGCCAAGCGACCCGCTGAAATTCAACGGATAGTCGCCCAGCTCAATCGCCATATCCCGATAACTGACACGTCCCTGACGGACCAGAAAATCCGTCGGTTGCACGTTAAGCTGCACCGTCTGACGCAGATTGACCAGCGTCATAATTTGCCCAAGGAAGTCGCCCGCCTGAAGGCGAACATCAGCGATGTTGACCGTGGCGTCTATATCCAATTTGTCTGAATGGTCCGAAGACAGCGGCAGGACGAGTTTGCGGCAGGTCAAATTGGCCAGGCCGCTGGTTCGTACCGCGCCGGCGAAAATGGGATTGACATAGGTTAGCAGTTGCGCCGAAATAATATCATTGATTTGCACATTCTCCAGCAGGGCGGTCGGCTCGTTCAGACGCAAAAACATCGGCTCTTCGTTCAGGTCAATCGTCCCTGCGAATCGCAATTTGCCGCGGTTGACTGTCGTTTCCGGTATCGTCATATTCACGACGCCCTGACGAATATTCATTGCCAGCTCGGTCGGGCCAAAATTCAGCCCCACATACTCGGCCTGCTCAAAGCCGAACCCGCCTGTGCCGTTGAGGTTGGCTATTTTTTGTTCGGGGGCGTCCTGCGGCCATTGGGATGACAGCACAAAGCGGTCTTTGCGTTTACCCTGCACCTTTAGCCCTTCGGGCAGAAAAGGAGCTGCAAACGCCGAGACGGTCTGGAGGTCATACTCGGCTTCGATTTCGGCGTCCATTTTGCTCATTCCCTCGTCGGAGGACTGTTCGAGTTTGCCTTTGATGATTTTGATGAGGGTCTCGCCGGCGGCGCTTTGCATATCAAAGGCATTGATACCAATGGATTGGCGCGCCAGATTGAGCGTAATATCAGCCAGGAGGGTTACCTGATCCTGCACAAACGGTTCGCTGCCTTCTTTGGCCACGTGCAGATTGCGGATGCCGGTCCGGTCGGTCTTGATGTGCAGTGTGTCGTCCAGCGTCTGCACCGAAAGGGTGGTATTCAGCAGGCCGGCCAAAGTAATATCAGCCGGGGCCTCGGCCAGGATCTGTGCATACGGCCAGGCTTTGGCCATGTCCAGGTCGGCCTGCGCCGTCAGGGAAATCGGCGGGGTTTCGGTGTGCCCCAACGGGATTGACGCATCAGCAAGATGAATCGTGCCGGGCAAAGCCTCCAGCGTTGCCGAGGCGATGGTCAACTGCTGCTGCGCGTTGTCCATCGTAAAATCATAATCCAGCGACACATCCGTCGGCGGGGCGGTCGCGTCCTCTTTTTCGATCAACAAGGTTTTGATCGTCCCTGCGCCGGACGAGGCAACGGTATTTTCGGCAATGTTGATGCGTCCGGACATATCCAGTTGACCGGCCATGGCGTAACCGCCCAGATCGGTGAACTGCTTCAGGAACGTCTGGGTTTGGGCCAGATCGGCCTTGACGGCGTAGTCCAGCGTCTCGGCATCGCCGCTGCCGGTTACCGTGCAAAACGGCGTCTTGACGTTCAGCGCGTCGATCTGCAGGACGTTGTTTTTCAAGCCGCCTTTGGCCGAGAGTGTAACCGGCTCATCAAAAACTACTTTCTGGTCGCCGATGCCCTGTGAGAAATTTGCAATCGTTGCCTCGGCGACCAGCGTTTCGAGGGCGCCCTTTCGAATCTGAACCTCGGCCTCGGCGTTCAGGATGCCGCCGGTTTGCGCATCGACGCCGGCCAGCGCCAGCAGGGGCGCCAGCGTGTCCAGATCCAGTTGCGAGAGGGATACCTTAAACGTGCCGTCGGTGTCTTCCAGCGTCCAGCCCTTTTTCGGCGGCGTGACCTGGGCCTCGGCCTTGACCGAACCGGCGGATTGACCGTTGGACACGTCCATCGTCGCATTCAGACGCGACGTCTGTCCCGTTTCGTTAAGCGTTACCGTTGAGGCGATATTTTTGAAGGCAATGCGGCGGCTTTGGGCGTTGGCGTCCAACACCTCAATCACGGCGTCGCCTTTGAGCACTTCCAGATCAATCAAATGCACCGGAAGCACAAAAGGTGTGCCTCTGGAAGGGGCTGATTTTGTCGGCGCCTTCGCGACGGGTTTACGATCGGACTCGGCGGACAGTTTCAGGTGGATTTGGGGGCTGTCGATGACGGTTTTTCCCATGTCCATACGCCCGCCGATCAGCGAGGTATATTTGGGGTGCGATTCGATGTGTCCGACCCTGACCTGCGCAGCGCCGTCGCCGCTTTCAAAACTGAGATTGGTCAGTTTGACGCCGCTGAACCATCCGACGGACAGGGCGTCTATGCCCACCTGACCGTCAACGGCGCGATTGATGCGGCTCAACAGAAATCGCCTTCCGCCGGCCGAGGACAGCGCCGTCGGCGCAGTCAGCACGGCAAGCAGCAGCAAGGCGACGATTCCCAGAAGTATCAGCGCCGCGACCTTGAGGCGACGATGTTTTTTCGGCGGCGTCTGCGGTGTTGTGTCTGCGGATGTTTTCTTTGATTCCATAATAACCCCTCATTTTGCGTCTGAAGTGCCCCCCACGATTTAAGCACAACATGGCGTCGTTAAATCTCGCCATTCAAGATTTCCAGGCCTGCTTGCCCGCCTCCGCCCGGCGCTGACCGGCGCCGGCTTGCGGTTGTCTGCCTCTGTTATCGTCAATGTGGGCGGTTAAATTGACATAATTTCATCGATTTTTTGATTGATGACCTCATCAATGGCATCTACATGCTTTTTGGTGATTTTTTCGATCTCTTCTTTTCCCTTATCGCGTTCGTCTTCGCTGATGAGCTTGGATTTCTCGGCGTCTTCAAGCTGTTTGATGGCGTCGCGTCGGATATTGCGGATGCTGATTTTGGTCTTTTCGCCCATTTGTTTGACCTGCTGAGCGATTTGCTTGCGGCGTTCTTCGCTCATCGGCGGCAGGTTCAGCCGAATCATCTTGCCGTCCACGATGGGCGCCAGACTCAGTTCACTGTTTTTGATGGCCTTTTCAATGTCTTTCAGGCAGCCGATGTCGAAGGGCTTAATCAGCAGCGACTGCGGCTCCGGGGCGGCGATGGTCGCCAGGGATTTCAGCGGAGTCGGCGAACCGTAATAATCCACCGTCAGATGCTCCACCAGTCCGGGCGCCGCCCGTCCGGTGCGAACGGATTTCAGTTCATTTCGCAGAAACTCAACGGTTTTGTCCATATTCTTTGAATGTTCGTCCACTATTTTTCGTGTCGGCATAGTTTGTGTTCTCCAGAAGACTATCAATCACTGATTACCGTTCCCACGTGTTCGCCCTGCAGGGCACGGGTGATGTTTCCGTCTTTGAATATGTTCAGTACCACAATCGGGATATGATTTTCCCGACACAAACTCACCGCCGCCGGGTCCATCACCTTGAGGTTCTGACTGAGTACATCCTGATAACTGATGTATTCGATGAGTTCGGCGTCGGGATATTTAACGGGGTCGTCGGTATAGACGCCGTCCACTTTGGTCGCCTTGATCATCAGCTCGGCGCCGATCTCCGCGGCCCGCAGCGCCGCACAGGTATCGGTCGAAAAGAACGGATTGCCCGTGCCGCCGGCCAGAATCGTGACGCGCCCCTTTTCCAGATGTCGAATCGCGCGTCGGCGGACGAACGGTTCACAGATTGCCGAGACCTCAATCGCGCTGAGCACGCGCGTCGGCTGGCCGAGTTTTTCAAGCGTTTCCTGCAGCGCGCAGGCGTTCATCACCGTGGCCAGCATCCCCATATAATCGGCGGTGGTGCGGGGGATATGGCTGTTCCGGGAAAAGGCAGCGCCC
The DNA here is from genome assembly GCA_011048645.1 of Phycisphaerales bacterium. GTDB lineage: Bacteria > Planctomycetota > Phycisphaerae > Sedimentisphaerales > Anaerohalosphaeraceae > T3Sed10-213. The sequence continues at coordinate 4,353 of DSDR01000366.1, read as the reverse complement.
CGCAGAAAGTTGCCGCCGCCGACGACAATTGCCACCTGAGGCCCCCGTTTGGCCAGTCGGACAATCCGCTCGGCGATTGACTCGATGGCATCGCCTTCGATGCCGAATCCGCCGGGTCGGCAGAAACTTTCGCCCGAAAGCTTCAATAAAATCCGCTGATATTTGATATTTGGCATAATTCGTATCTTTTATATCTCGGTTTGATACGCCGCATCCGCGAACTCGCAAGCGTCAATGTTTTTACATTCAAATTGAAATGTGCGGTGTTTTCATAAAAAAGGCACCGAAAACCGCCGCTTCCGATGCCTTTATTATATCCCGGCGTTAGCCGATTTCAACTCTGACGAATCGTTTTATTTTGGCTTGTCCGCCGGCGGCCTTGGCCGCGTTAGCCAGCGCCTGGCCGACCGTAATGCTGTCGTCCTTAACAAACGGCTGCTCCAGCAGGCAATTCTCTTTGAGAAATTTGCCGATTTTTCCCTCGACAATTTTGTCGATAATGTTGGCCGGTTTATCTTTGACCTGCTCGGCGGCGATGGCGCGTTCTTTGTCCAGTACTGCCGGATCAATTCCGTCTTTGTCCAGCCCCAGCGGATTGATGGCGGTAATGTGCATCGCGATTTCGTCGGCGGTCTGTTGGACGGCCTGGGCGACGGCGTCGCCGTCGGTTTCGACCTCCAGCAATGCACCGACCTTGCCGTTGAAGTGCACATAGCTGCCGAAAGTGCCGCTGCCGTTGAGCACATAGCGGAAATAGTCGCCGATTTCCACTTTTTCGCCGGTTTTGCTGATGGTATCGGTCAGCACATCGGCAAACCGACGTCCATTGACGTGTGTTTCGAGCAGGCTTTCGGCGCCGCTGTCAGCGGTTGCCTTAAAGCCGCACTCAGCCAATAACTCCGCAGCCGCGACGAAATCCTCGCTTTTGGCCACAAAGTCGGTTTCGCTGCATAAAGAAGCGATCACAGCCGTCTTGCCGTCGTCGCTGATTTTGCAGACCACCCTTCCCTCGGTGGTATCGCGTCCGGCGCGTTTGGCCAGCGTGGCCAGGCCTTTCTTGCGAAGCAGTTCCATCGCCTTGTCCAGATCGCCGCCTGTTTCGGTCAGGGCCTTCTTGCAGTCCATCATTCCCTGCCCGCTCATCTTGCGTAATTTTGCTACCGTTGTTGCTGTAATTTCCGCCATGGGTCTTTACTCCCGATGATCAAAATAAACGTTTCGTTTTTGTATGTCCGATAGTAAACGAAGCCTCTTTGCCGGTTTAGCCGTCGTGGTACAGCGACCGCCGAACTCTACCCCGCAAAGAGACTTCGCAAAATGTGTCAAACAAGAAATATCCGGATTACTGGGCTGTGCTTTCGGCCTGAGCGGGCTGTGAGGCTGCGTTTGCCGCCTCATCATCGCCGCCGGTGTTGCTGTCGGCGTGCGCCTCATCGTCGGTATCCTCATCCACGACGGTCTGTCCTTCAGCCGTGGCCAGGACGCGGCGGCGCGATCGGGTGCGCACCGGACGGGCGGCCGCAAAGGTGTCTTCGGGTTTGGTCATCGTTTTTCCCTCGGCCGCCGAAGTCGCCAGTTCATCCAGCAAAATCTCAATCGCTTTGATCGAGTCGTCATTGGCCGGAACCGCCACATCCACCGTATCCGGATCCGAATCGGTATCAATAATCGCCACGGTCGCAACCCCCAGCTTGCGGGCTTCGCGCAGGGCGATATATTCTTTTTTGGCGTCAACGACCACCACTACCCCCGGCAACCGGTTCATTCGACGAATGCCGTCCAGGTTGGTGCGAATCTTGTTCAATTCGCGTTTGAGGCGTGCGCCTTGTTTTTTACTTTCGGTTTCGAGATGCCCGCTGCGCTCCATTTCTTCAAGCTCTTCCAGTCGGGCCAGTCGGGTTCGTATCGTCCTGAAGTTGGTCAACGTGCCGCCCAGCCAGCGTTCGGAGACATAATGCATCCCGCATTTTTCCGCTGCCTGGCGAACTGCTTTTTGGGCTTGACGTTTGGTCCCGACAAAAACGACATCTTTTCCCGAGGAAACCACGGTGGCAAGGAGTTTTTTGGCAATCAGCAACCCCTTTAAGGTTTCCTTGACATTGATAATGTGGATCATCCCGCGTTTGCCGAAAATGTACGGTTCCATCTTCGGATTCCAGCGGCTGGCCGCATGGCCAAAATGTACGCCCGCGCCGATTAATTCGCGAGCAAGTTCCTTATTCACAGAAACTTACCTCCATTTGACTGAATTCGATTCCAATTTGTGATAGACACTCTCTCATCCGACCTACACAGTCGGAAAGAGTGTAACATACCGAAGATGTGAAATAATGTCAAGAATGAAGCGGCGAAAAAACTATAAAAAACGACATTTTTGCAGGACTTGTGAGATCACGGCTATATTCCAAGTCAAAGAATAGCCTTAATAGGTTATTTTTGGCTTTCACCGATTCCGCTTTGTTCCCATTGGGCGACGGTATTGAGTCGGCGTACAATATCCAGGCGCTGAGTACAGGCCGTTTCGCAGCGGCCGCAGGCGATGCAGTCTCCGGCCGGCGGTGCGCCGACGAGCATTCCGAATTTTTTCTGAATGCCGAGCGTTTTGGCCATTTCGCCGTCGTTTTTGCCCGTCAGGAGCTTGTCGTTGTAGTACTGCATATAGCCGGCCACGGGAATCCCGACCGGACACAGCCCCATACAGTACCCGCAGCCGGTACACAGCGAATCCATGTTCTGCGAGAGACGGCTGCGAATGCGTTCGATGTGTTCATCCGTGATCGGATCGGCCTGTTCGGCGACGCGGCAGGCGGTGTCAATGTGCTGGCGTGTTGTAAAGCCGACCAGTGTGACGGAAATTTGCGGACAACCGATGCAAAATCGCAACGCCGCTTCGGTGGAAGTTTCGCCTTTCTCGGCCAGAAACGCCAGCGTCTGTTCATTTTGCGGAATGACGCCGCCGGCCAGCGGATTCATTGCTGCCACGCCCAGACCTTGCCGGTGCGCGGCCTTGACACCGTCCCAACGATAGAGGAAATTGAGGATGTTGACGCCCAGCAGCACGCCGTCGAATTCATTGTTCGACAGCAGCGTTTGTACGTCGGGACCCCGCAGATGCGTTGAGACGACGATATGGCGAATCAAGCCTTCTTCTTTGCAGCGGAGCAGTCCTTCATATTGGCCGCCCGGACGCATCGCTGATTCATATTCGTCCAGCCGACGAATGCACCAGACGTAATAAAAATCGAGATAGTCGGTGTTGAGCCGACGCAGTGACTTCTCCACCGCGGCGCGGGCTTTCTCGGCTGTGTCGCAGGCTTCGGGCATTCCCTTGCTGGATAGATAGACATCGCTTCGCCGAGGGCCTAAGTGCCGTAGGGCGCGGCCGAAAATGTCTTCGCTGCGGTCGTCGCAGTAACTCGGCGCGGTGTCCAGCCAGTTGATGCCCTGATCCACGGCATACAGGACCAGATCGGCGTTTTCCGAGTCGCTTTGCTTCGTATCAAACCGCATTCCGCCAAAGCCCACGGCACTGACGTCATAACCAAGATGTCCAAAGGGTTTATTGATCATCGGTATTTCTCCTGAGTTTTCAGAGGGTATTATAAGGAAAACCGTTTGACAGTACAAGGGCCGAGGAAATTTGCGGATTGTCCTGAAGTATATCGGTACACCCACAGAGCAGATATTTTTTGATTTGAACACAATCGAAACCAATCGAACACAAACGCGACGCTTTCTGAGGCATACAGCATTTGAATTCTTGCTAAAGTCACGCTTGTCTGGCATAATACGGATTTACCGCAAGACTTATGAACGATCTGAAAGAATCGGAGGTGTCAGTTGCTCGAACAACTTGAAAAACAACTGGACAGTTTCAATCCCGCCGAGCGGAAGACGGCCCTGAGACAGATTATCGCCGAATTGGCGGATAAACGCATCCAGGTCAATCCGGCCGGACGGTTCGTTAATCTGCATGCGCATACCTTTTTTTCGTTTAATTGCTACGGTTACTCGCCGACTCACTTCGCGTGGCTGGCCAAAAAAGAGGGGTTGGCGGCGGCGGGGATCGTGGATTTTGATGTTTTAGATGGAGTAGATGAATTTTTGGCTGCTGCTGATGCGCTCAATCTGCGGGCCTGTGCCAGCATCGAGACGCGAGTGTTTGTGCCGGAATTTGCCGATCTGGTGATCAATTCCCCCGGCGAGCCGGGCATCGCCTATCATATGGGCGCCGGGATGCCCTCAAGTATGGTATCCGGTCATGGCAAGGCCTTTCTGGACGACCTAAAACAGACCGCCCAGCGCCGGAATCGCGAGATGATGGAACGGGTCAACGACTATCTCGATCCGGTC
>DSDR01000333.1 GCA_011048645.1 Phycisphaerales bacterium | reverse complement strand
GGTGGTCACCGACAAGCTCTCCGGAGCGCTGGCCGGCCCAAAGATCGATAAAATCAACAAAATCATCGTCGAATCGAGCAATCGCTTCACGGAGATGACCGAGGCGATGATTCTGTCCGATGCGCGCAACCTCGACGACATGGGCGCGGTCGGCCTGTTCAACGAATTTCGCCGCTATGTCATCCACGGCAAGGGCGTCTCGGATGTCCTCGAAAGCTGGCGACGCAAGGTCGATTACCGCTACTGGCAGGCCCGGCTCAAGGAAAGCTATCGCTTTGAGTCCGTCAGAACGCTGGCCGAGCGGCGATTCGGCGCGACGGAATTTTTTATGAACCAGCTGGATGTCGAACACGCCGCCCGCGACCTCGAAGAACTCCTGCTCGAATCACTGGATAAATCCGGCTCAAAATAAAAATTCAGACATTATGAAATACAATCCCATTACGGCGATATTTCCGGGGTCGTTTGATCCGATTACCAACGGTCATTTGGACGTGATTCGCCGCGGCAACAAGCTGTTCAGTCATCTGATTGTGGCGGTAGGTCAGAATCCGGACAAAGAGGAGCTGTTTACCAAAGACGAGCGGGTCGCGATGATTCGCGAGCTGGTGGCCGATATGCCCCGTGTCTCGGTGGAAAGCTACGACTGTCTGACGGTGGAATTTGCCGCCCGCAAGCACGCCAACGTGATGCTTCGCGGCCTGCGGAACCTGACGGATGTGGAGTATGAGTTTCAGTTGGCCATGACCAACCGCACCGTCGCGGGCATCGAGACGGTGTTTGTGATGACCAGCGAGGAGTACGGCTACGTCAATTCCACCATGGTGCGTCAACTGGCCCTGCTCGGCGGCGATGTCAGCAAGCTCATCCCGCCGGCGGTCTTTGCCCGCCTCAAAGAGAAAGTCAGACAGAACAACCCGCGGCTCAAGCCCGACGTGCCGGAATGAGGAGAATATAGAATTCAGAATGTAGAATGTAGAATGTAGAATTATTAATTCAATAGCATAGGAATTTGTATTCTTGTAGCACGGCCATCTTGGCCGTGAATAATTCAAAATTATCAATTCATAATTACCTTGTATTGGATCTTTGTTGAGACTGATTTTGAAGCGTCGCATCGGCTGACGTTTGCCGACGGCACGCAGGAGCATTTGCATTCGCATCGCTGGCACGTGATGGCGGCGGTGGGGGCGGCGAGCCTGAACGCTCAGGGGCTGGTGATGGATTTTCTGGAGCTAAAACAACTTCTTGACGAGGTTGTCGAGCCGTTATCCGGTCAGGAGCTTGAAACCCTGCCGTGGTTCAGCGAAACCAACGCCTCAGCCGAGGCAGTCGCGCGCAGCCTGTTCGGTGCGCTGGCGGGACGGATTCGCCCGCCGGCGCGATTGGGCTATATCGAGGTCGCCGAGGCGCCCGGCTGTCGGGCGCGTTTCGAGCTGGATGCGTAACTGATTGAAATACATCCGTTTAGCCATTTATTCACAAGGCCGCGGGCATTTTTTGTCGATATTCTTTGCGGATCGTATATAATAAAAGACGAACGTTGAATTTGATTGAGGATTGTCAATTTATGCTGTGTCAGGCATGCAAAGAACGAACGGCCACGATTCATTTGACCGAAATCAGCAACGGCCAGCGAGCCGAGACGCATTTGTGTCAGGAATGCGCCCAGCAGCAGGGATTGGCGGTCAAGGCGCAGATTCCGCTCAATGAGCTGCTCAGTACCCTGCTGAGCGTCCAGCCGGAGACCGCCGAGCCGAGCGGCAAAACGGAGCCGAAGATTCCGGCAAAAACCTGTCCTGAATGCGGGATGTCGCTCAAGCGGTTCGCCAAAGAAAGCCTGCTGGGATGCCCTTATGATTATAAGGTGTTCGAAAAAGAGCTGCTGGGGCTGATCGAGCGCAGCCATAACGGCAAAAGCCGGCATTGCGGCAAGATTCCGAACCGCATCCCGGCCGAACAGAAAAAAGACATCGTCCTGCGGCAGTTGCGGCGACAACTGGACGAGGCGGTCAAGAATGAAGATTATGAACGAGCCGCCCATTTGCGGGATGAAATCAAGATGAACGAATGAACAGCCTTTTCTTTTTCGGGTGCAAAACCAGACTATGAAACCGGCGGATTTGTGCAAGACTTCCAGCGCCTGGTTCGGCCAGGGGCGGGGATTGTTTTCCGATGTGGTCATCTCATCGCGTATTCGGCTTGCGCGCAACGCCGCGGGGTTTGCGTTTTTGCCGTGCCTGTCGTCCGAACAGCAGCAGGCCGTACTTGAGATGTTCAAGGCGGCGCTGCTGGGGCTGGATGTGGACGGCGAAACCTTCTTTATGGATGTGGAGCAGGCCTCGTCGGTGGAGCGCGAGCTGCTGACCGAACGCCATCTGATTAGTCGGCGACTGGCCCAGGGCAGCGGGCCGCGCGGCGTTGTCATTGCCGGCGGCGAGGCGTTCGCGGCGATGATTAACGAAGAAGACCACCTGCGGATGCAGGTGTTGGCTGCGGGGCTGGATCTGTATTCCTGCTGGGAGCGCATCAACCGCATTGACGACCGGATTGAACAGCAGGTGGAGTATGCCTTTGATCGGCGGTACGGCTATCTGACGGCTTGCCCGACCAACCTGGGCACGGGCATTCGTGTCTCGGTGATGCTGCATCTGCCGGCGCTGAAGATGACCGGCCAAATCGACAAGGTGCTGGCCGCGGCGCGCGACAGCGACCTGGCGGTGCGCGGCCTGTTCGGCGAAGGCACAGAAGCGGTCGGCGATTTATTCCAATTGTCCAATCAGGTCACGCTCGGCGTCAGCGAAGCCCAGGTGGTGGAGGATTTTGTCAGTCGCATCGTGCCCAAAATCGCCGCCTACGAACTGGAGGCCCGCAAAACGCTGCTGGCCAAACGTCCCCAGTCGCTGGACGACAAGATTCAGCGGGCGCTGGGCGTCTTGCAAAACGCCTGTCTGATCAGTTCGCAGGAGGCCCTCTTTTTGCTGAGCAACGTCCGGCTCGGCGTCAATCTCGGACGCATCGAAAAGGTGGACATCGCCACGGTCAATGACCTGTTTATGCTCACGCAGCCGGCCCATTTACAGCTTCGCGCCGGCCGTATGCTCGACGCCGAACAACGCGACAGCCTTCGCGCGCAAATACTCCGCAGCCGTCTGTGTACCAACTGAGCCTATGCAGAAAACGTCCGATTCTCGTACGCACAAAGCGGTGGACTGGACGCAGCTTGCCGACAAGGAGCTGTTGTCGATGCGCGTGCGCGATCTGCACATCAGCATCGCCGGCTCGTTGCTGGAAGGACGGATCGAGCGGCTGTATGCGGAACTGGCCGAGCGGGGCATTCGCTTTCGTCCGCCGTGCTATCTGGCCGATGAGTGGCTCTGTCCGGACAGAACGCCGATGATCGGTATTCCGTTTTGCCTGGCCCATCCGCGGCTGATTGAACTGGAACAGAAGATGATGCTGGAGGTCGAAGGCAGCGACGAAGAAAGCTGTATGAAGCTGCTGCGACACGAATGCGGCCACGCGATTAACTACGCCTATGAACTGTTCAAACGCACACGCTGGCAGGAATTGTTCGGGCCGTTCAGCGCGCCGTACGGCAATACGTACAGTTTTCAGCCCTATTCCCGCCGCTATGTGATTCATCTGTCCGACCATTACGCCCAGTCGCATCCCGATGAGGATTTTGCCGAGACGTTTGCGGTCTGGCTCAATCCGCACAACAACTGGCGTGACAAATATCGCGACTGGCCGGTGCTGAAAAAGCTGCTGTATGTCGATTCACTGATGCGCAAAATCGGCGCCGCGGCGCCGGTAGTCAGACCCGACCTCAATCCGCCCTGGTCGGCCGGTCGAATGACCTCGACGCTGCAGGCCTATTACGAGCGCAAACGCAAGGCGCTGGGGGCGGATTTTTACGGCTATTATGACAATTGCCTTCGTCGGCTGTTCAAGTCCGAAAAGCACGGCCCGTCCGACATGCCGGCCGCTCAGTTGCTGCGCAGCCATCGGCGTCTGCTGGTTAGTCAGGCGGCCCAATGGACCGAACATCGCAAGTATGACATCAATCAGCTTCTGGGACGTCTGATCGACCGCTGCGAACGGCTCGGCCTTTATGGACGACAGACCGATCTGGTCGGCCTGACGGCGCTGATTACCGCCATCGCCGGAAAAACCTTCCGCCCCGACAGGAGAAAGAAAAGATAAAGATGAGAACGCATGCGTTGCATATTACCGTGTTGGTGGACGGCGCCGAAATTTTTCCCGACGATCCCCAGTATGAGGGCGAACCGACCGAACCGACCACCGAGTACCATGTCGTTCAGTCGTTGCGGCATATCGGCCATACCGTGACTGTGCTGGGCGTCGATATGAACATTCCTGAAATTGTCCGAACGCTGGCCGACGACCCGCCGGATATGGTGTTCAATCTGACCGAGCAGTACGCCGGCGATCGTGCGTTTGACAAAAATATCGCCGCATGTCTGGAACTGCTGGAAATCCCGTTTACCGGCGCCGGAGCGATGGGACTGCTGCTCTGTCGCGACAAGCGGCTGTGCAAGCAGTTGCTCGGACTTCATAAAATCCGCGTGCCGGCGTTCTTATCGTTTCCGGTCGGTCGGCGCGTGCGGGTTTCCGGCAAGCTGCATTTTCCGATGGTCGTCAAACCCGCACTGGAAGACGGTTCCGAGGGTATCTCCAATGCCTCGATTGTCTCGACTGCTGCGGCCCTGCGCGAGCGGGTGGAATTTGTCCATACCCGTTGGAATCAGCCGGCCATTGCCGAAGAATACATCCCCGGTCGAGAGCTGTACGTCGGCGTGCTCGGCAACCGTCGGCTCAGGGTCTTGCCCGTGCGCGAATGTCTGTTTGAAGACACTGAGGGCGAGGGACCGACGATGTTGACCTATCGGGCCAAATGGAACGACGACTATCGCGAGAAGTGGAAGATCAATTTCGGCTTTGCCGAGTTGGAACCGGCGCTTCAGGCCCGGATCGGTAAAATCTGTAAAAAGGTCTATCGTGTGCTGCATCTTCAGGATTACGGCCGCATCGATCTGCGCCTGCGTCCCGACGGCCGCGTCGTCGTGCTTGAGGCCAATCCCAACCCCGACATCGCCTACGGCGAAGAAGTCGCCGAGGCCGCTGAAAAAGCCGGTATGGACTATGAGTCGCTCTTGCAGCACATCGTTCGGCTGGCGCTGCGCCGGTTTTACAAAACCGGCTGATGAATAGATCATTGGGGTTTTTGTGCGGTCGTGAGGGTCGCGATGCCGCCGGTCAAAGGCGTGGGGCGGATCTCGATAAAACCCGCGGCGGCCAATTCCTCTTCAAGACGCACGTGGGTGTGCCAGTGATGGATGGAGCGGGCCAGATAGCGCAGCGGCTCGGCGTTGCCAACCACAACCCGACCCAGAAACGGCATCACCTGCGATACATACGCCCAATATACGTTGCGCAGCAGGGGACGTCTCGGCAGGGAAAACTCACAGATTCCAATGCGCCCGCCGGGGTTGAGCGCCCGAATCATCTGGTCAAAGACCGCCGCCCGATCGGGGATGTTCCGCAGGCCGAACGCGCAGGTGGCCGCATCAAATGATGTATCCTCAAACCTCAGCGCTGCCGCGTCGTCCACCCGCAGACGAAGCTCTTTGTCCTTCATCCATCGGCGTGGCGTCTTCAGCATCCGCTTTTCCTGGGCCAACTGGATCATCCGTTCGCTGCAATCAATCCCGACAACCTGCCGCACCGGACTGTATTTAAGAAGTGCAAACGCCATATCCCCCGTCCCGCAGCAGATGTCCAGCGCCGACTCATCGGCGGTTAAAGCGATCGCTTGTGCCAACCGCTTTCGCCAAATTCGATCAATGCCCAGGCTGAACAGATGATTGCAGCGGTCGTAACGGGCGGCGATAGCGGAAAACATCGCCTCGGTTGGCTGTGTCTTATGTTCATTCAAGGCAGCTTTTCCCCTTTTACCTTTCCCCTTTTACCTTTTCCCTTTTTAATGTATCGGCCACAGGACAAAAATCATCACATCCCAGACGATATGCGAGACAATACACGGCCAGAATCGTTCCGTTGCCAAAAATAACAGCCCCCAAAACGCTCCGCCTATCGCCGCGGCGGCGATCAGCATCACGTTAAACGACCACAGATGCACCCCCGCATAAATCGCCGTGCTCAGTGCAAATCCGCACAGCAGGCCATAGCGTCCGCACAGTTGCCGCTGAACAAAGCCGCGCCAGAAGATTTCCTCGGCCGGAGCGATGATCAGCGCCAGCAGCAGCGCAATCTGCCATAAATTCACCCCCTCGCGAATCGTATAAATGGAATTGACCTGCCCGGCGGCAAACGGAAGCGCCCGCGTTGAAATCCAGTGTCCCGCCCAAAAGACGACATACAGAACCGTCGCCGAGACCAGGCCGATAAGCACCGCCTCGCCGTCCGGACGGCCCAGCGAGGCAAGCTGTCCCCGGCGATCCAGCGCCATCGAGCCGACCGCCAGCAGCCCCGTCGTCAGGCACATCATCGGCCAGAACGCAATTGCCTCCTTTGTCCACGGGCTGAACAGCACAAAAAAACCGCCCGCCGCAAACAAAACCATCACCCACAGCTTCGTCATCCGACAACTCCCAGCACGACCGACGCAATCAGCAGCACGCCGAACAGCAGGTGCACCTGGGCCGATTGGACATCGAGTGCGGCCAGTGTGTGTGCGGTCGTCGGGTCGCTGCGCAGGGCGATTCGAATGTTGCGCATCGCCGGCGGCAGCGATAAAAACGTCAACAGCGACCAAACCGGCAATAAATCCATCGCGATCAAAATCACAACCAGAATGTAGGCCGAGATCACCAGCGCCGCATACTCCCACCGCGCAGCGCGATGTCCCAGCAGACCGGCGGTGGTCCGGATTGCCGCGACCGAGTCGTCGGCGATGTCCCGCAGGTTGTTGCCGCTCAAAATGGCAGCGACCAGACAGCCGACCGGCAGGGCAATCGCCATCGCCTGCCACGACCAGAGGCCCGTCAGCACCAAAAATGCGCCAACCGTCATCAGCGGCCCCATCAGCCAAAAAACGCACAGATCGCCCAACCCGATATATTTATAGGCCACCGGCAGGGCGGTATAGAAAAACCCGCCTGCCATGCCGATCAGCCCCAGGATCAGAATCGGCCAGCCGTGAATGGCGATAAACACCAGCCCTATCGCTGCCGTCGCCGCAAACGCCGCCAGCCCGGCCAGCAGCACCGCACCCGGCCGCAGCAGCCCGTCCACCAGCACCCGGCTGGAGCCGTAAGTCTCGGGGCGATCCACCCCTTTGCGAAAGTCAAAATAGTCGCTGACCAGATTTGTTCCCGCGTGAATCAGCAGCGAGGCCAGCACCACCAGCGGAAACAATTCCCATCGCACCGCCTGCTCGGACCGCAGCGCCAGCGCCGCGCCCAGAAACACTGGCGTCATCGATGCCGTAAATGCAAACGGTCGAACCGCCTGAACCCATACCCGAAGTGATGATTGAGTTTCGATTGCGAAATGACAGGTCTTCATTGAGTATGATTCCCTCGTTCTAAATTCTAAATTCTGAATTCTAAATTCGTTTCATCAGTTCGCGCAGCATCGTGGTGGCATAGCAGCCGCTGGGCAGTTCAAATTCCAGTTGGAGAAATTCCCCGTGGTGGTCGCTTCCCGCCGAGACCTGTACCTGTTTCGGCTGAAACCGCAGCGGGCGGCGTCCGCCGCGTCCGCCGTAATGTTTGAGCCATCGCAAATCCTCATCATTCAACTGCAGCGAATCGATCAGCGGGTTTTCATAATCGGCCGCCTCGTCGCTCAGCGCCGCCATTTTGACGCCGACCAGCGGACCGGTGGGACTGATTTCAAATCGGTCGCAGCGGGGCTGCTCGACGGCGGCGTCCTCGACCTTGAAACACGCGCCGTTGTCGTGCTTATAGGCCATATCGCCTTTGAACAGCGTATCAATCCGCGGCATCCGCTCGACCAGCACGCGATTGAACAAATCGGACTGCCAGGCCGCAACAAACAACCCCAGCAACTGCCGGTCAAACATCTCGAAAGCCCGCTCCACATCGCCGCCTTCGCGAATCAAATCCTTTAGCGCGTACCGATGATCGCGAAAATTCGGAAGCCACGCCTCATAAGCCGCCTGATAGTCGCCCTGCTCATAGAGCGTTCGTGCGCGGATAAAGGTCTCCTCGGTGTCGAGTTCGGGCTTGCCCAGCAGAATATCAAAAAACAGACGCGCATCACGTTTGACCGCCGCCTCGCCCAGCAAATGGGTATCCTGTCGATAGCCGAACCGCTGCGGACCGAAATAGTTCGGCACCCCGGCACGCACCAGCACATCCAGCACCGCCTGTGCCCGCCAGAGCGCCTCGCCGATGGGTACGTCCATCTGACGGATGCGCAGCGTAAATCGATTGCCCGCCAGATGGCCGATCTTGAGCTTGTTGCCGTGGCGGCATACCTTGAGCACCTTGATTTTGCGGGATTGAAACTGTGCAATCTGCTCCGGATCGACATGTTCAAACGAAATCCACTGGCGCGTGACCGCGCGCGAGTCCTTGCGTCCCGCGTAGCCCACCTCATTGCGGCGCACCCCTATTACCCGCGCAATCTCGGCGATCATATCGGTCGTGGTCATATTGCGTTTTTCCACGAACGCGAACACATGCGTCCCCTCGCCGGAGGGTTCATACTGGGCAATCTCTTCAACGCGAAAGTCGTCCGGGATTTTCTTGATGACGCCGCCGATACCCGGAACATCGTCCGTCAAGTAGGGAAAATCATGACGAATTAACTCAATGTCGCCGTCGCGTCCGTCCGAGATGTGTTTGCGTTTTCTCATCAGACACTATAAGGATCAAATCAATTGTCGAATTTCAATGCTCCGATTCTTTGATTTCACCGGAGGTCGCATTGTTTTACGGCACAAACGCCGCCGGATAGTGCGTAATACAAGGCGCCCCATACGGCGGCAGAATCACCGTAACAACGTCGAACCGCAAAGGCCTGTCCGACAAATTATATTGCGTCAGAAAGCGCTTTGCGGTTCGAGCGATTTTTCGTTGTTTTTTGGTATTGACCGCCGCCTCAGCCGGAGCAAAATCCTCGCTGCGACGGGTTTTGACCTCCACAAAGACGAGCGTTCCGTCTGTTTCGCACACCACTAAGTCCAGTTCGCCGCACGCGGCCGACCAGTTTCGTGCAATCGTCCGGCAGCCCCGACGTGTCAGTGTCCGCTCGGCTTGGCGCTGACCCCAGCGTCCCAGCCGTTGCCGATCCGCCAGCAGCCGACGCCGCATCCACGGCCACGGCCGCGACACGCCGAGATTCCGTCCAATCCGCGGCAACACCGTTTGGCTCCAACCGGTTATTTGGAGACGGTGTGCTTGCTGTGCCGCTGTGACAGACGCACGCCTTTGCCCACGCGGTCGCGCAGGTAATACAGCTTGGCCCGGCGAGCCTTGCCGCTGCGAATCGGACGAATATCCACGATGTTCGGCGAATGCAGCGGGAACGTCCGCTCGACGCCCTCATCGCCGATCATTCGGCGTACGGTGAACATCTCGTTCATCCCGCGACCCTTGCGGCTGATTACCGTCCCGGTAAAAATCTGCGTGCGAACCTTTTCGCCTTCCACAATACGGCAATGCACATCGACGGTATCGCCGACCTCAAAATACGGCGTCTCCGGTCGAAGACTTTTCTGTTCGACAAGTTCGAGTAATTTCGTTTTCACGTTTCTATCTCCTGATTCTTATCTTTTTTAAGTGTTTTGTTTGTCGCCTGCCGACGCGCCAGCCACGCGGCGTACAAATCCGGGCGGCGCTGCTGCGTCCGCTGCAGGCTTTGTTCCAAACGCCATTGGGCGATTCTGCCGTGGTCGCCGCTGAGCAGAATCTGCGGCACACGCATGCCGCGAAATTCTTCGGGCCGCGTGTAGTGCGGATACTCCAGCAGCCCGTCGCCAAACGAGTCATTGGCCGCCGAGTCTTCATCGCCCAGCGCCCCGTCCAGCAAACGCACCACCGCGTCGATGACCACCATCGCCGCCAGTTCGCCGCCGCTGAGGACATAATCGCCGATGGAAAGCTCCTCGGCGTCCAGCCCTTCGCGGATGCGCTCATCAAAGCCTTCATAACGTCCCGCAACCAAAATCAATCGCGGTTCTCGGCTCAATTCGATGGCTTTGGCCTGGGTCAGCGGCGCGCCCTGCGGCGTCAGCAGGATCAGACGCCCCGGCTGCGGCCTCAACGACCGCACGTGCTCTGCACACGCAAACACCGGCGGGCACATCATCACCATACCCGGGCCGCCGCCGTAGGGTTTATCGTCCACCTTGCGATAGGCGTCGGCGGCGAACTCTCTGATATTTGAAAGAACTATCTCAACGATGCCCTGCTGCTGCGCCCGTTTGAGAATCGAATGGCTCAGGGGCGATTCAAACATCTCAGGAAACAGCGTCAGAACATCGATACGCATCGTCATTCATCAGGCTGAAGCTTGTTCTTCGTCTTTCTTTTTGGCTTCCGCGGCCTTGACCGCAGCCTCTTTTTCGGCCTGGGTAAAAGGCTTGCCCAGTTTGCGGGCGATAACGCGAGCGCGATCGCGACGCGCCTTTTTAGCGTCAAGACTCGGACAGGCAATGCCGCGTTTGACCAGCATTTCGGCGACGGTATCCGTCGGCACCGCGCCGAGCTGCATCCAGTGCTTGACCCGCTCAAGATTGAGCACGATTTTCTTCTCTTCATCTTTTTCAAGAGGGTCATAGTGGCCGAGCTTTTCAAG
>DSDR01000151.1 GCA_011048645.1 Phycisphaerales bacterium | reverse complement strand
ATCGGGTTTGCGGCGGTCGGTATGCTGTCCACACTGGGCATTACGCTGGCGACCGACGCCTACGGCCCGATTGCCGACAACGCCGGCGGCAACGCCGAGATGAGCGGTCTGGGCGAAGAAGTCCGCAAACGCACCGACGCACTGGACGCCCTGGGCAATACCACCGCAGCGACCGGCAAGGGCTTTGCCATCGGTTCGGCGGCGCTGACGGCGATGGCCCTGCTGGCGGCGTATCTTGAAGAAGTGCGCATCTGGATTAAAAAACTCATTCTGGCCACCGAAGAGGGCATGGCCGGGGTGTATCAGGTCGGCGAAAAGGTCTTTACCTATGACAGCGTAACCACGGCCTCGGTGATGGATTTTGTCGAGGCGTATAACCTGACGATTATGAATCCGCGGCTGATCGGCGGCATCTTTATCGGCTCGATGATGTGCTTTGTGTTCTGCGCCTTGCTGATTAAGGCCGTCGGACGGGCCGCCGGTGCAATGGTCAATGAGGTGCGAACCCAGTTCCGCGAAAAACCCGGTATTATGGAAGGCACCGAGAAACCGGATTATGCCCGCTGTGTGTATATCTCCACCGCCGGCGCCCAGAAAGAGATGATTGTGCCGAGTCTGCTGGCGATTATCGTACCGGTGGCGACAGGACTGCTGCTGGATGTGGCCGGTGTGCTCGGCCTGCTGGCCGGCGTGCTGACGACCGGTTTTTCGCTGGCGATTACGCTGAACAACTCCGGCGGCGCCTGGGACAACGCCAAGAAGTTCATTGAAAAAGGACATCTGGGCGGCAAGGGATCCGACCCGCACAAAGCGGCGGTGGTCGGCGATACCGTCGGCGATCCGTTCAAGGATACCGCCGGGCCGAGTCTGAACATCCTGATCAAGCTGATGATGATGGTCAGCGTGGTGTTCAGCGGCGTGGTCGTCAAGTACGGCTCGGTCATCGGCGGCTGGTTCGGCATGGGCAACTAAACGTGCGGTTGACGACGTACTGAAAATTGGGTATGCTTTAGGGGCGTCCCTGACGGGGCGCCCTTGTTTTTTTGTTTTGAACCGGAAATTAAAAACGTATGCAGAAAAAGCCTTCTAAAACGCCAAAAACGGCAAAAAAGACAACACCCAAAGCGGT
Organism: Phycisphaerales bacterium; assembly: GCA_011048645.1. GTDB lineage: Bacteria > Planctomycetota > Phycisphaerae > Sedimentisphaerales > Anaerohalosphaeraceae > T3Sed10-213. The sequence goes on along the minus strand of DSDR01000151.1, from coordinate 9,723 downwards.
TGTCAAAACAACCGACAAGGCCGCGGCCAAAACAAAAACGGCTCGGCCCCGTTTAACGGACAGACAGTTTGCCGTGGAGGCGGCCCGCATCGCGCGCGATCGACACTGCACGGATATTGTGCTGCTCGATCTTCAGGGGCTAAGCCCGGCAACGGATTATTTTCTGATCGCCACCGGCACCAGCGACCGCCAGAGCCGCACGGTGGCCGATGAGATGATGATGCTGGCGAAAAAGAAGTACAAGCTGACGTGCTTCGGCAATGCCGGTTATGAGCAGGGTCAGTGGATTTTGCTGGATTTCGTGAACGTGGTGGTTCATCTGTTCAACGCCAAATACCGTGATTACTACAACCTTGAAATGCTCTGGGGCGACGCCAAGAAAATTGACTATTGATTATTGATTATTAGCGATTGCGATGAGAAAACTGACGGATATTCTGGAAGAACGGATTTCAGCGGCAATGGGTGCGGTCATCGGCAAAAACGCCCCGGCGCTGGTGCGTCCGGCGGCGGACGCGAAATTCGGCGACTATCAGGCCAACGGCATGATGGCCGCGGCTAAACAGGTCAAGACCAATCCGCGCCAGTTGGCCGAGAATGTCGTGGCGGCAATGGAGATTGCCGATATCTGCGAGCCGCCGGAGGTGGCCGGGCCGGGGTTTATCAACCTGCGGCTGAAAGACAGCTTTCTGGCCGAGCGGCTGCTGGGAATATATCGCGACGCCGAGCGGCTGGGCGTCGATAAAGCCGAAACGCCGAAAATCGTCGTGGTCGATTATTCTGCGCCCAATATCGCCAAGCAAATGCACGTCGGCCATCTGCGCAGCACCATCATCGGCGACTGCATCGCCCGACTGTACGACTTTGCCGGCCACACCGTTATTCGCCAAAACCACATCGGCGACTGGGGCACACAGTTCGGCATGCTGATTGCCTATATGAAAGCGCAATATCCGCATCTTCTTGACCATCCCGCATCGGCTCAGATTGCCGACCTTGAAGCATTCTACCAAAACGCCAAACAGTTGTCCGATGACAACGAGTCGTTCGCCAAACAAGCACGCCAAGAGGTGGTCCAATTGCACAATCATTACCCGGAAACTATGGCGATCTGGAAGCAGATTGTCGATCAGTCGCGCCAACATTATCAACCTATTTATGAATCTTTAAATATTACCTTGACCGCTGACGATGAACGCGGGGAAAGCTTTTATGCGGATCAACTGGCCGATGTCGTGGCGGAACTGAAGGTCAAGGGACTGGCGGTCGAGTCGGACGGGGCGGTGTGTGTGTTTCCGGAAGGGTTTAAGAACAAAGACGGCCAGCCGCTGCCGTTTATTATTCAGAAAAGCGACGGGGCGTTTCTGTATGCCACGACGGATTTGGCGGCGTTGCGGTTTCGAGTGCAGGACTTGAAGGCCGAGACAGTGATTTATGTAACCGACGCGCGGCAGGCGCTGCATTTCCAGATGCTGTTTGCCGCGGCGAAGATGGCCGGCTGGGTCGATGAGCGGATTACGCTGGAACATGTTACATTCGGCACGATGCTGGGCGCCGACGGCAAACCCTTCAAGACGCGCACCGGCGGGACGGTCAAACTCAAAGACCTGCTGGATGAGGCCGTGGAACGGGCTAAGGCGGTCGTTGAGGAGAAAAACCCCGATCTGCCGGCTGAGCAGAAAGCCCAAATCGCCCGAGCCGTCGGCGTCGGTGCGGTCAAGTACGCCGACTACGCCAACAATCGCAACAGCGATTATGTCTTCAGCTTTGATCGGATGTTGTCGCTGGACGGCAACACCGCTCCGTATATGCAGTACGCCTATGCCCGCATCAAATCCATCCAGCGCAAGGCTGCGGGCAAAGAGGTGGACATTCAAAACGAACTGAACGGTTTGTCCGCCCTGCTGCTGACCGAGCCGGCGGAAAAAGATCTGGCCAAGCTGCTGGTGCGGTACGATCAGGCGATCGCCGCGGCCACCGAGGAATATCGCCCGAACTATCTGACGAGCTATTTGTATGATCTGGCCCAGGCGTTCAGCCGGTTCTACACGGCCTGTCCGGTCTTGACGGCCCAGGCGCCGCATCGTCCGACGCGGCTGCTGCTGTGCGACCTGACCGCGCGGACCATTCGCCACGGACTGAGCGAACTGCTGGGCATTGAGGTGCTCGACCAAATGTAGATTAATCATAACGACGGATTTCGCGAATTTTCGCGGATGATTGATGGAAGGCAAGAGAAATGCAGACCACTCACAAAACCATTTCGGTTCGAACGAATCGGCGGTGTCAGATGATGGATATCACCGCGCAGGTGGCCGAGGCCGTCGCTGAAAGCGGTGTTCAAAACGGTACCGTTCTGGTCTTCTGTCCGCACACCACCGCGGCGATTACCATCAACGAAAACGCCGACCCGGACGTGCAGCATGATCTGTTGCTGACGCTGGAGGAACTGCTGCCGAAAAATCGCCCCGGCTACCGGCACAGCGAAGGCAACAGCGACGCCCATGTCAAGACCTCCCTGGTCGGGGCCAATGAACTGGTGATGATTGAAAACGGTCGTTTGAAACTGGGCACATGGCAGTCGGTCTTTTTCTGCGAATTCGACGGCCCGCGAACCCGCCGCGTCCACATCCAGGTGACAGGAACCTCATCGCATCGCTGAATACGTCGGCAAACCTTAATCCAATCCCACCAGCCAGTATTTGGTCAGCTCAGCCAGATCGAGAACGTCGATGATACCGTTCGGCGGCAGCGCAAAATCACATCGACGGCAAAAAAACGGGGTGTACTCCGTCTCCATCCACACCGAGGTCAGAATGACCAGATCGAGCATATCCACCACGCCGTCATAATTGAGATCAGCCGGAATGATGTAGCCAATGGGTTCGGGATTGGCGTCAGGGTCATTGAACCGCGACAGGCCGCGCGGCGAGGTCTGCGCTGAAGCACTGTCAATCAATGCCTGACGAATGGCATAGACACCGGCGGCGTTGGTCGCTCGACCGTTGACGGCAATATACAGCGCCGCCAGACCCGCCGCATGCGGCGCGGCCATGCTCGTGCCGCTTTTCGTGGCGTAGCCGCTGTTAAGAGACGTTGATCGAATCGAGACCCCCGGCATCATCAAATCAATCGCCGCACCGGGAGAGTGGACGGGATTGTACGGCACGACCGAGCCGCTGAAGTTGCTGAAGGAGACAGCAAAGGAATCGTCATTCAGATTGGATGTCGAACCGCCCGGTTTGCCGTTGGTATCATACAGCGCCGAAATGGCCGCCACTTCCGGATAGGCGGCCGGTACCACATCGTCGTTTGTTCCGAATATGCCGTCAGCGCCGTAAATATCCTTCGCATCATTGCCGGCGGCGGCAACCACCACGATTCCCTGAGCGACTGCGTTTTGGATGGCGGTATGCAAGGCGTCGTGATATCCTGTCCCGGAAAGACTTATATTCACGACGCTGACCGTATCGAGGTTGTCAATCATCCAGTCGATTGCCGCAACAACATCGCTGAGGTAGCTGTCGTCATCGTCATTAAACACCCGCAGCGCCCACAATCTCACCCCCGGCGCTACACCGACCACACCGATATGGTTGTCCAACGCGCCGATAATGCCGGCGACGTGTGTGCCGTGGCCGTCGTTGTCATGGTACTGATCATCCTGAAACTGACGCAGGTTCAGTCCTCGATACCCGGAATAAAACCGTCGCCCCCCTGCGACATTCAAATCCGGATGGTCGGGCTGGATGCCGGTATCAATGACCGCGACATCGACATCAAGGCGCTGATCAATGCCGTTGATGTTGGCGATGGGGCATCGATGCGCATTGATCCGCTGCACGCCGTTGGGAATGGCCTGAGCGGCCAAAACCATCTTCATATCCGGTTCGATGAGCCGAACACCGGGCAGTTGACCCAGTCGCTCGATGGGCACATTCGGGGGCAGAGTGATCGTAAAGCCGCGCAACGCCCTGCGGTAGATATGGCCTCTGAATCCGCCGGTCTGACGCTCGGCCCGGGCGACACGCGATTCGATATCGGCGGTTCGCACCGTCGGTTCAAACTGGACGATATACCGGTTCGGAACGACCTCGGCCAAGAGAGGTCCGGCACCGAATAACAACAATCCTACTATTATATTAAATAGTCTGGGCGACATCCCATCCCCATCATTGAATCATCAATTGACCGTATATTATATCATATTAACGGCGCAAAGTAAATCGAAAAATACCACAATTGACAGCATTGGAATCTTTTAATAATACTGTTGCCAAAGCGGCCTGTTCTCTGCAAAATGGGTGGACACGTGTAAGAAATTGAAAAAAAACGTCTTAAGGAGAAGGACGCTCTGTAATGGGGCAAATACGTTTTATTCTGGGACGCAGCGGAACGGGCAAAACGACCCGCTGCATCACAGCAACAGCCGGAGCGCTTCTTGCCGACGACTCTGCGCCGCTGGTTCTGCTGACGCCGGAGCAGGCGACCTATCAGATGGAGCGGGCGGTGCTGGCTCAGCCGGGCGTGGCGGGGTTCAGTCGGCTGCGGGTACTGTCATTTAATCGACTGGTGTTCTGGCTCAGTCGGCGGCTGCGAACCGGTGCGGAACTGTCGCGGCTGGGTCGGCAAATGGCCGTCTATCGCGTCCTGCTGGAACAGGCCGAACGGCTGAGCCTGTACCGCAACGCCGCCCGTCATGCGGGGCTGGCCGAACGGCTCAGCGGCTTGCTGACCGAACTTCAGCAGGCCGACTGCACACCTGAACAGGTCGCCGTGCTGGCCGAGCAGCTTGAAAGACAAAACCCCGGCGGGACAACGGCCCGAAAATGGCGGGATATTGCCGTTATTTATTCAGAATACGCGGCGTTTTTCAAGACATCAGAGGCATTGCGCAACCCGGAAGCGGAATTGACCCTCGCCCGGCGGGACATCGCCGCATCGCCGTTTATCAAAGGGGCGCAAATCTGGGTGGACGGCTTTTCCGGTTTTACGGTACAGGAACGCGAGATGCTGGTTGAAATGGCGCGGCATTGCAAAACGATGCACATCGCGTTATGTCTGGACCCGGAAAAACTCGATTTGGACAACACCGATCCTGAGATGCTTGATCCGGCGGGATTGTTTTACACCACCGAGCAGACGTATGCAGAGTTGCTGGGGATTTTTCGCAAATGCCGGTTTGACATCCTGCCGCCGACGATATTGAGCCGTCCTGCCCGTTACGCCAACGCGCCTGCGCTGGGACACATTGAATCGGCGCTGGCGACGGATACGGGCGAACCGGCATCGGCTAATGGAGCGGTTGACGTAGTCTGCTGTCCGGATGTGCGCGGCGAGGCCGAATGGACAGCGCGGCGGATTTGCGAACTGGTGCGGCACAAAGGATATCGCTACCGGCAGATTGCGGTGGCCGTGCCGGACATGGACACATATGGCGCCTATCTGGAGTCGGCCTTCGCACGCTGCGGCATTCCCTGTTTTCTGGATCGCCCCGCCGCCGTCCGGCATCATCCGTTGGCCGAAACCCTGCAGGCAGCGCTGGCGGCGGCCGAGCAGTTTGCCACGACGGATATTCTGTGCTATCTGAAAAGCGGCCTGACCGGCATCGCAGACGAGCAGATTGATCGGCTGGAGCGGTACTGTCTGAAATACGGAATTGAACGGGAAGACTGGACGGCGCCGACGCCGTGGCGGTTTGCCGCGGCTGACGAACCGGACGAAGACGACGCGACAGAACCGCTTCGACAGACGGTAGTCGCGGCGCTGTACCCTCTGCACGAATCCCTGTATGCTGAGGACAAACCGCTTGAGGCATCGGCGTTTGTGCGGGCGGTGTGGAATTTTCTGGAACGGATTGAGGCCCGCAAGCGGCTGGCGACATGGGCACAGGACGATGCCACCGATACGCAGGGACATCGGCAAACATGGACACAGTTGACGGCAGTACTGGATGAGATGGAACGGGTATTTGCCGGACATCCGGAACCGGCGGCGGTGTTTGTCTTGACGCTGACCGACGCCTTGTCGTCGCTGACGATCAAGCTGATTCCGCCGACGCTGGATCAGGTGCTGGTCGGTTCGATTGAACGCAGTCGTCATCCCGATATTCGGGCGATGTTTCTGGTCGGCGCTGCCCAGCATCAGTTTCCGACTCCGCTTTCGACCACGGATATTCTGGGACGACGTGAACGGCAGGCGGCTCAGAGCCAGGGGCTGGAATTGACCGATCCGCTGACGCAGCAGCTTTCCAAACGCCACTATCTGGCTTATATCGCCCTGACGCGGGCGTCGGAGTATATCGCCGTCAGTTATCCGCAGCAGGACGAAAAAGGCGCGCCGGTGGTCTCCTCGATCTGGGTTGAGCGGCTCAACCGTCTGTTTACCGACGTCCGTCCAAGGACGATGCGCAGCGACATGAAAATACTGAAAAGCCAAAGCGTTGCGGAACTGGCCGAACGACTCGCGGCCGCCTGCGGCAAAGACCGTCCGCCGCAGAGCCAAACCGATGGAGCGGCCTTTGCGCTGCATGCGGCGCTGCGGTCGTCGTGTGAATCAATACGCGCGGCGGCCGAACACGTGATGGGCGCGCTGGCTTATACCAACGCCGCGGCACTGACGAGCGAATCGGCCCTGCGGCCATTAAAGCAAATCTCCGCGTTTTCCGCATCGCGGCTGGAGACCTTCGCGGCCTGCCCGTATCAGCATTTTGCCAAATACATCCTCGAATTGGAAAAGCGGCCGCTTCTGCGATTTGAGCCGGTGGATGTGGGCAGCTTTTACCATACCGTGATTGAAACCCTGTTTGGCCAACTTCAGGAACGCGGCTGGACATGGGCTTCCGCACCGACTGACGCATTGGCGAGGCTGTGCGATCAGATCATTCAGGAAACCATCGAGCGGAATCCGACGATGACCGCCTTTATGCGGCGGCAGATGCACCACCGTTACCTCATTGAATGCGCCTGCGATACATTGCGTCAGTTTGTGCCGGCGCTGGCCGAACTGGAACGGGCCGGCGCGTTCCGACAGGCGGCGGCGGAACTGCCGTTTCAATTTCCTCTGGACAGCACGGTCCGGATCAAAGGGCGTATTGATCGGGTGGATATGGCCGAGATTGACGGGCAACGGATCGCGGCAATCTTTGATTTTAAGCGGACGCCGCGTTCGATTGGCTGGGCCGGGCTGTTTTACGGGCTGGACATCCAGCTTTTGACGTATTTACAGGTCGTGCCGCATCTGCCCGACCCCATTCGGGCCGATGTCATCGCCGGGGCGTTTTATCTGCCGTTTGAGTACAACGCTGTTACTCGGACTCCGGATAAGATCGAGACACAGCGGCACACCTTTCCCTATAAAGCCAAAGGGATTTTTAACGGCGCGTATGCCGAGGCGCTGGACAAAACCGCTCGCCAATGGAGTCGATTTTACAATTTTTACGTTGCTAACGACGGCTCGCCTTACAGCCATTACGGCAGCAGCGGCGCGGTCAGGCCGGATGAATTTGACGCCCTGCTCAGTTGGGCTAAACGGCTGATGGCCCAACAAATCGAGCGGATTCATTCCGGCGTTATCGCCGCGACGCCTTATCGACTCAACAAAAATACACCGTGCCGCTGGTGCGATTACAAAAGTCTGTGTCGATTCGACTGGCAAATCAATGACTACAATACCTTGGCGCCGGTCGATAAGCAAGCGGTTATCAAACTCATTCAAGAAGATGCGTAAAGGCCTTTGAATGATTCAGCCGGAACGGATAGAGCGGCTCAATGATCAGCCCCTGCGTCATCGCGATTATGTGCTGTACTGGATGCAGGCGGCTCAGCGTGCCGAGGACAATCACGCCCTTGAGCGAACGATTGAAATCGCCAATCGGCGCGGCAAACCGGCGCTGGTCTGTTTTTCGCTAACCGACCATTTTCCTGAGGCGAATCTGCGGCATTATGCGTTTATGCTGGACGGACTGCGGCAGACCCAAGCGGCGCTGAGGCATCGAAAAATTCCGTTTGTCGTCGTTCAAGGCGCTCCTGAGAAAAATATCATTCAACTGGCCGAACGCGCCGATGCGGTGGTCACGGACGAAGGGTATCTGCGAATCCAGCGACAATGGCGCACACAGATTGCCGCGCACATTGACTGTCCATTTGAAGAAGTCACCGCCAATCTGATTGTTCCGATACGAACCGCCTCGGATAAAGAAAACTTCTCGGCCGGGACGCTGCGGCCGCGCATCACGCGCCATCTGGATACTTTCATAAAACCGCTTCAGCCGCTTACGCTCAAGAATAACCGCTTAAATCCGTCATGGCTCAATTGCATTGACCTGAATGATTCATCGCTGCTGAACAGGCTCCGCCTGGACCGTTCGGTCGCCCCATCGCCCTTCTATCGCGGGGGAGCCAAAGAAGCGCAAAAACGGCTTGAATTGTTTATCCGAATCAAACTGGCTCGCTACGCAAAAGACCGCAACAACCCCCTGCTGGATTGTCAGTCCAATCTGAGTCCGTATCTGCATTTCGGTCACATCTCACCGCTGACCGTTGCCCTGGCCGTGCTGAACAGCAACAGCGACAGTGAGGGCAAAGCGGCTTTTCTTGAAGAGCTGGTGGTGCGGCGGGAGCTGAGCCATAACTTTGTGTATTACAACACCGGCTACGATGATTTTGACCGTGCGCTGCCGCCGTGGGCGCTGCGGACGCTGAACTTCCACGCCAAAGACAAACGTGAGTATCAGTACTCACTCGAACAGCTTGAGACCTCCGAGACGCACGACGCGGCCTGGAACGCCGCCCAGTCGGAAATGATGCTGACCGGCAAGATGCACAACTATATGCGGATGTACTGGGGCAAAAAAATCCTGGAGTGGACCGCCACGCCGCGCCAGGGCTTTGAATGGGCGCTGTTTTTGAACAACAAATACGAGCTGGATGGCCGCGACCCGAACGGCTACGCGGGGGTGGCCTGGTGTTTCGGCAAACACGACCGCGCCTGGAACGAACGCCCCGTTTTCGGCAAGGTTCGCTATATGAACGCCGCCGGGCTGAAACGCAAATTCGATGTGGCCGCTTATATCCGGCGTATCGAAAATTTAGCCCGACAGATGAAATAGAAGGCCTTACTCTTGCTTTTCGGGGGCTTTCGGTTATATCATACCGCTTCCCTGATCGACGGCTTGAACTATGAATCGTTTATTGGAAAAACATCTTGACGGCCCCGGCGGCATCCGGCAAATGGTCGCCATCGCCCTGCCGATGGTGGTCTCCAGTGCGTGCGAAACGGTAATGACCTTCACCGACCGGCTCTTTTTGTCGCGGCTGGGGCCGGAGCTGATGAGCGCCGCGATGGCCGGCGGGCTGGCGAGCTTTTCAATGATGACCTTTTTTCTCGGTCTGACCGGCTATACGACCGCACTGACGGCCCAATATCTCGGCAGCGGACGAGAAAAATACTGTGCGCTGACGGTCACCCAGGCGATGCTGATTGCGGCAGCGGCCTATCCGATCATTCTGGCCGCACGCCCGCTTTCCCTGCTGCTGTTTGAAGTGGTTGATATTCCGCCCGCACAGCTTGAGCCGCAGCGAATCTATTTCAATATCCTGATTTACGGCACGATTGCGGGACTGCTGCGTAACTGCCTGAGCTGTTTTTTCTCCGGCATCGGCAGAACCCGCGTGGTGATGGTCTCGGCCATCAGCGCCATGGTCGTCAATGTCGGGGCTAATT
>DSDR01000094.1 GCA_011048645.1 Phycisphaerales bacterium | reverse complement strand
GATTCTCAAACAACATCATCAGATGATCGTGGACCCCGCGTACACGGACAGGCTCCAGATCCGAGACAAAACGAATAACGAATGGAACGCTTCGCGGCGGTCGGGGAAATCTGCTGGATCATCGTACGCAGCAGATGGTCCGCATTCAACACCGTCGATTTGGCCGGTTGCTGACTGCTTGATTCGAGATTGGCCAGTTGCAGCATCTCCTGAATTTCTTTGCTCAGACGGGTGCAACGCTGACTGATACGTTCCACCACCGCAACGGCTTGCTGCGGCAGCGTCCCGCACAGGCCGTTGAGCAAGAGCTGCGTATTCGCTGCAATCGCCGCAAACGGCGACTTTAAGGCATGGGTGGTCCACAACATATGACGCATTCGCTCATCCAGGGCCGCTTCGAGTCGCCGATTGGCTTGAGCCAACTGAATATCTTGTTTTCGCACGGTATCGGCCAAATGCCCTGCCAGATACCACACACCGGCCCAAATACCGAGAACCGAACCATAGTGCAGCACGACCCACCGCAACGGCAGCTCCGAGGAACCGCCATAGGGCATGGAGGCAAAAATGCCGCCCGTTGAAAACCCGCCGTAACGTTCCAAAACAAGACATGCCCCAAAAAGAAGACAAGAAAAAGCTAAAATCAAAAAACTCATCCCGCTTGTAAAAAAAATACTCGACAACACAATGTGGAACAAATACACGAACGGAATGTGTGTTTCCGTACTTCCGATAAAATATACCACAAACGTTAGAATAATCAGGTCCACAAAAATCTGCGACAACAGATTAAGCTGCGCCATTCGCCGTGTTTGACCGATTCGTGCCCAAACCAGATAAATCACATTGGTCATTGCTAACACAGCGGACATCACAAACGGCCATCGACCGATTTCCTGCAACCCCCAGAAGTCACGTATGCTCGTATTGAGTGCGGCCAGCCCGAATAGGGCGAAAATCCCCGCGACGCCCCAGCGCTACCGGCAAAACCAGCGAATATTGCCCAACAAAACACCCTGCGATAAAAACGCAGGCGGTGCAAGGGGACTGCTCGCCGCAACCGACTTGTTCAACGGCACTTCATAAGTCGAACTGTATGTGGGCACAGTCATTATATCCATATTCAAAAACCAAGTTTCTAACTTAATAGTACTCGACATTCGAATGAAAATCAATAAAACATTGTTTTCCTATGGGCAAAATATGAAACTTTTATAACATCTTTGATATATTGAAAGCCCAAAACTCGATCTTATATAATTGGAATTAAAGAAAGTTCTGGATTAACGTTTTTGTCGTTTTGATCGGGCCTTCATACCGATGAACAGAAGCCTGCTGAAACGAAGCAGTTTGCCAATAACCATACCGAGCACATGAACCGCCGGTTGTCAGAAAATTCTTGCAAAAATTCGATTCCCCGGCGATACTCATTGAAATTTGTTTAATTTTTACCACAAGCAACTTTTTATGGAGACGACAAGATGTATCTGTTGGGTTACGATTGCGGCACCTCATCCATCAAGGCCACCCTTCTGGAAGCGGCAAGCGGCACGGTTGCCGCCTCGGCGACATGTCCGGCCGTAGAAATGCCGATTGACTCACCGCACCCGGGCTGGGCGCAGCAGGAGCCGAGTCTGTGGTGGGACAATCTCAAGGCCGCCACCGCCAAAGTGCTGAGCGATTCGAAGGTCAATCCCGCCGACATCAGCGCAATCGGCGTCACCTATCAGATGCACGGGCTGGTGTGCATTGACAAAACCGGGCAGATCATCCGCCCATCGATTATCTGGTGCGACAGTCGAGCCGTCCAGATTGGACAAAAAGCCGCCGAGGCCCTCGGCCCCCAGCAGTGTCTGGAGCATTTGCTCAATTATCCGGGCAATTTCACCGCAAGCAAACTGCGATGGGTCAAAGAAAACGAGCCGGACAACTACAAACGGATTGATAAAATTATGCTGCCCGGCGACTGGGTCGCGATGAAGCTGACCGGCAGGGCCGCCACGACCGAATCGGGGCTGTCGGAGATGATTTTGTGGGATTTCAAGCAGACTCGCTCCGCCGATTTTCTGATGGAGTATTACGGATTCAGCTCCGACCTACTGCCGGAGATTGTGCCGACCTTCGGCAGTCAGGGCCAATTGACTCAGGCTGCTGCTGAAGAATTGGGGTTAGCCAAGGGCACGCCGGTAACCTATCGGGCCGGCGACCAGCCCAACAATGCCCTGTCGCTGAATGTGCTGAATCCCGGCGAGGTGGCCGCGACCGCCGGCACCAGCGGCGTGGTCTATGGCATCAGCGACGCGCCGACCTTTGATCCGAAATCCCGCGTCAACAGCTTTCTGCACGTCAACAACACCCGCCAAACGCCCCGCAATGGCGTACTCCTGTGCGTCAACGGGACCGGACGGCTCAATAGCTGGCTCAAGCACCATCTTAACGTCGGCGATTATCCGGAGATGAACGCCAAAGCCGCTGAAGTCCCCGTCGGTGCAGACGGCCTGGTCGTGCTGCCCTACGGCAACGGCGCTGAGCGCACCCTCGAAAACCGCAACATCGGCGCAGCAATCTGCAACCTTGACTTGAACACCCATCACATCGGCCACCTCCTCCGCGCCGGACAGGAAGGCATCGTGTTTGCCCTCAACTACGGACTGGAGATTATGAAATCAATGGGCATCGATATCCATACCGTCCGCGCCGGAAAGGCCAATATGTTCCTCAGCCCCCTGTTTGCGCAGACCTTTGCCACACTGACCGGCGCGACTGTCGAGCTGTATAACACCGACGGCTCACAAGGCGCCTGCCGTGGCGCAGGCATTGGCGCCGGTGTGTACAAATCGCCGCAGGACGCCTTTGCCACACTGAAACAAATGCAAACAGTCATGCCGGATTCGAAACACGCCGTTGCCTGCCAAGAGAGTTACCAACGATGGCTCGATGTGTTAAAAAGTCGTCTGTGACGGTGCAGTTGAAATATTGACCACTGGTAAATATTGCACTCTCCGGACAATATTTTCGCTATAATGCCGAATAAACTTAAACACTGTCGATTCAATTATGGAGGCCGTTATGAGAGAGTTTTTTCCGGAAGTCAAGAAAGTCAAATACGAAGGTCCGGATTCGAAAAATCCGCTGGCGTTCAAGCACTACAACCCCAAACAGAAGGTTATGGGCAAGACGATGGCCGAACATCTGCGGTTTGCGGTCTGCTACTGGCACACCTTCAAAGGACTGGGAGCCGATCAGTTTGGCGCCAACACAATTGTCCGCAGTTATGACGACGCCGCCGATCCGATGGAGCGTGCCGAACAGACCATGCACGCGGCCTTTGAGTTCTTTACCAAGCTGGGCGTGGACTTCTGGTGCTTCCACGACCGCGACATCGCACCCGAAGCGGACACGCTGGCCGAGACCAACAAACGGCTGGATAAAATCGTCGCATTGGCCAAAAAACTGCAGCGCGATACCGGCCTCAAATGCCTCTGGGGCACGACCAACGCCTTTTCGCATCCGCGATTTATGGCCGGGGCGGGAACCAACCCCAACCCGCACGTGTTCGCCTATGCCGCCAGCCAGATCAAAAAGGCGATGGAAATCACCAAAGAACTCGGCGGACAGGGGTATGTCTTCTGGGGCGGCCGCGAAGGCTACGATACGCTGCTGAATACCGATATGAAACGCGAATTGGACCATCTGGCCCTGCTGCTTCAATTGGCGGTGGACCACAAAAAGAAAATCGGCTTCAAGGGTCAGCTTTATATCGAACCCAAGCCGAAAGAACCGACCAAACATCAATATGACTTTGACGCGGGCAACTGCTTTGCTTTCCTCCAGAAATACGGCCTGCTGCCGCACTTCAAGCTGAACATTGAGGCCAACCACGCTACACTGGCGGCTCACACCTTCCATCACGAGCTGGAATTCTGCGCCGTCAACGGCATTCTCGGTTCGGTCGATGCCAACCGCGGCGATTTGCTGCTCGGCTGGGACACCGACCAGTTCCCGACCGATCTGTATGACACGTCGCTGGCGATGTATATCATCCTTAAGGCCGGCGGCTTTACCACCGGCGGGCTGAACTTTGACGCTCACGTGCGTCGGCAGTCCATTGATAATCTGGACCTGTTCTACGCCCATATCGGCGCGATGGACGCCTTTGCACGCGGCCTGAAGATTGCCTCAAAACTCATGCGAAGCAAGGTCTTTGAAAAGGCCGTCAATAAACGCTACAGCGGCTGGGACACCGACTTCGGCAAAAAAGTCGCCGCCGGGAAAATGGACTTTACCAAACTGGAAGCCTACATCCTCGAAAAAGGCGAACCCAAACTTCAGTCCGGCCGACAGGAACTGCTCGAAAACATCCTCAACGAGTATATCTAACCCCATAAAAAAAGGATGGGATGATGCCATCCCATCCTTTATCTTTTTCAGTTCGACGCAAGCGCTGAATCGAACAAACGGCTATTTTACCGCATCGGCAACCGCGTTGAGAAGCACTTCCGGCTTGATCGGCTTTTCAAGAATCTGCTTGACCGGCAGCCACGTCTCATCCGGCTCAAAGCCGAACGGCAGGTTCATCTCTTTGCGAACTCCTGTGACCATAATCACCGGCGTATTTTTCAACTCCTCGATTCCGTGCAGTTCGCGGGCGATATTGAACCCTTCATCCTTGGTCGTCATCATTACATCCAGCAGAATCACATCGGGGTTTTCGGCCTTGGCCGTCTGGACGCCTTCCTTGCCGTTGGAGGCCGAGGCCACGGCATACCCCCGCGCTTCGAGCAAATTCACTATCGATTCCACAAAATCACTGTCGTCGTCAATGACAAGCACTTTCTTGGCCATTTTGCATTCTCCTATAGACTTGAAAGTTGATCTTTCTACATAAGCACGCAATTTTCAAAGGCGTTATACCATAGTCGCTCACGATTGTCTCGATAATTTAGGATAAAATTCACAATAAATCAAACTTTTCGCGATTCGGCGGCGGCCTTGCGGTACTGGTTGATGATCTCTACGGTCTTCTTCGCATCCAATTCGCCATAGATTTTATCATCAATCATAATGACAGGGGCAATGCCGCACGCCCCCAGACAGCGTGCTTCCTGAAGCGTAAACAGCCTATCCTCGGTCGTCTTGCCGACCTCGACGCCCAGTTCCTTTTTGAGGACATCCAGCACCTGCGTGGCGCCTTTGACGTAACAGGCGGTGCCCATACACACACTGATCGTGTGCCGGCCGATCGGCTCCAGATTGAAATAATGATAAAACGTCGCCACACCCCAGATATGCGCGGTAGGAATCTGAAGCGCCTCGGACGCTTCGTCCATCACCTGACGCGGCACATAGCCGAACAGCTCCTGGGTCTTATGCAGCACGGCGATCAAATAAGATTCAGCGTAGTCCTTGTTGCTGACCTCCGCCATAAATTCGCGGAGCGTTGTCATTTTATCCTGTGCTAACTCGGTCATTGGGTCACCTCGATTTTCTTTGCTTCTTTCGGAATAATACCCTTCGGCAGCTTGGCCTTGTAGTGTGTATGCAGATATTTATGCGACACGGAACTGAGCGGATGCTGCAGGAATTCTTTATACAGCTTCTGCACGTCCGGATTGTCGTGACTGCGGCGAATGGTCTTGCCCCGATCCAAATCATAAAGGGCCTGAGCGCGTTTTTTCAGCGCCTTGTCATCCAGCGGAATCGTATTGATCGCGGCATACGGCTGGCCGCCGCCGCCGACACAGCCGCCCGGACAGCCCATAATCTCGATAAAATGGTAACGCTGCGGATCCTGCCGAACCACCTCCAGCAGTTTACAGGCATTGCCCAGACCGTGAGCGACCGCCACACGAATCTCTTGTCCGTCCATCGTCAGGCTTCCTTCTTTGATGCCCTTCAGCCCGCGCACGCCTTCGACCTCGATATCCACCAGCGTCTGGCCGGTATAAAGCTCGTAAGCGGTGCGGATGGCCGCTTCCATCACGCCGCCGGTGGCGCCGAATATGGCGCCGGCGCCGCTGGACAGCCCCAACGGATGGTCAGCTTTTTCAGGCTGGATATTGACAAAGTCAATACCCGCCGATTTGATCATCCAGGCGATTTCGCGGGTCGTCACAACAACATCCACACCGCGCATCCCGTCAAACATCAGCTCCGGACGTTCGGCCTCATACTTCTTGGCTGTACAGCACATCGCCGCGGCGCTGCATATCTTCGTCGGATCGATACCCATCTTATCGGCAAAATAGGTCTTGATCATCGCCCCCTGCATCGACATCGGCGATTTACACGTTGACACATTGTCGATCAGGTCGGGATAAAACTGCTCAAGGCATTTCATCCAGGCACTCGAGCACGACGTAATCATCGGCAGCGTGCCTTTATTCTGCAGCCGTTCAAGGAACTCGTTGGCCTCTTCCATAATGGTCAAGTCGGCGCCAAACTGGGTGTCAAACACATAATCAAACCCCAGCTTGCGCAGCGCAGCGATCAATTGCCCTTCCATATTCTGACCAATGGGCAGACCAAACGCCTCGCCGATGGCCGCCCGGACGGACGGAGCAAACTGAACAACCTTAACCCTTTCAGGGTCGTTAAGCTGTTCGAACAATTCCTGCGTATAGTTCTTTTCGACAAAGGCCGCGGTCGGGCAGACATTGATACACTGACCGCATGCGGTACAGACGCTCTCGGCCATCGGCAGGTCGTACGCCGGCATCACCACCGTCTGAAAACCGCGATGCGCCTGGGTCAGATTGTGCACCTGCTGAATCTCCGAACACATCCGAACGCAGCGGCCGCACAAAATGCACTTTTCGGGATTGCGAATGACGGCCTCGCTGGACAGGTCTTCTTCATACCGCTTGCGTTCGCCCGCAAAATGCCGCGCGCGAATGCCCATCGACGCCGCCAGACGCTGCAATTCACAATTGCCGTCGCGTTCGCAGGTGTGGCAATCCATCGGATGGTTGTCGATGATCAGTTCGACAATATCCCGACGAGCGCGACGCAGCGCGTGGGTATTGGTTTTGATCTTCATCCCGTCGCTGACCGGAAAGGCACAGGACGCAACAAAATTGCGCTGTCCCTCGACCTCAACGATACAGACCCGACAGGCGCCTTCAATCGAGAGCTTGGGATGGTAGCACAACCGGGGAATCTTGAACCCCAGCGTATCGGCGGCCTGCATAACCGTCTGATTCGGCTCGACCCGGTAATCCTTGCCGTTAATGGTAATCGTTATCATTTGGCTCATAGGTATCCTCACGCTTTGGTAATCGCATCAAATTTACAGACTTCGTAACATTGTCCGCAGCGAATGCACACCTCCTGAAGAATACGGTGTTTTTCCTTGCGAACGCCTTCAATGGCATTGACCGGACAGACGCGCTTGCACGCCCCGCAGCCGACGCACTTGTCGTTGATGGTATAACTGAGCAGTGCGGTACACTGACCGGCGCGACACTTCTTGTCCTGAATATGTTCTTCATATTCCTCGCGAAAATTCTCAATAGTGCTGAGCACCGGATTCGGCGCCGACTGCCCCAGACCGCACAGCGACGAATGCTTAATCATTTCACCCAGCCGCTGGAGTTTTTCAATATCGCCGGGTTGGCCTTGGCCCTCCGTGATCCGCGTCAGAATCTCGTACATCCGCTTGGTGCCCTCGCGGCACGGGGTACACTTGCCGCACGATTCATCCTGTGTGAATTCAAGAAAGAACCGCGCCAGCGACACCATACAGGAATCCTCGTCAATCACAATCATCCCGCCGGAGCCCATAATCGAGCCGGCCTTGGCCAGCGATTCGTAATCAATCTCCGTATCGAGATAGTGTTCCGGCAGACACCCGCCGCTCGGGCCGCCGGTCTGAACCGCCTTAAAACGTTTGCCGTTGGGGATGCCGCCGCAGATGTCATAAATGATCTCACGCAGCGTCGTGCCCATGGGCACTTCGACCAGACCGGTATTTTGCACTCGACCGGCGACTGCAAAGACCTTGGTGCCCTTGCTGGTTTCAGTGCCGACGGTATTAAACCAATCGGCGCCGTCCAGAAGAATCACGGGGATATTGGCCCACGTTTCCACATTGTTAATCAGCGTAGGCTTGCCGAACAACCCTTTGACCGACGGATACGGCGGACGGGGACGCGGCATCCCGCGGTGGCCTTCAATGGAGTGAATCAGAGCGGTTTCTTCGCCGCAGACGAACGCACCGGCGCCAAGACGAATCTCAATATCAAACGCAAAATCGGAGCCGAGAATGTTCTCGCCGAGCAATCCGTGCTCACGTGCCGAAGCGATGGCTTTTTCCAGCCGTTTGATCGCCAGCGGATACTCGGCGCGAATATAAATAATGCCTTTGCCTGCGCCGATAGCGTAACCGCCGATCATCATCCCTTCAAGCACCGTGTGCGGATCGCCCTCGATGGCGCTGCGATCCATAAAGGCGCCAGGATCGCCTTCGTCGGCGTTGCAGATGACGTATTTTTCGTCGGAATCCTGATTGGCGGTAAATTCCCACTTCAACCCGGTTGGAAACCCCGCCCCGCCGCGACCGCGCAGCCCGCTTTTTTTGACTTCCTCAATCACCTGACCGGGCGTCATCGTCTCCAGCGCCTTGGCCAGAGCCTCATAGCCGCGCAGAGACAGATAATTATCAATATTCTCCGGATCAATGATGCCGCAGTTACGCAGGGCGATACGCATCTGTTTGCCGAAAAAATCCACATCGCCAAAGATTCGGAAGAACCGGTTATACAGATGATCTTCGGTAATAATCAGCCGGGTAACGGCCTTATTGTTGACCAGATGCGACTCGACAATTTCGGGCACGTCTTCAACCTGCACCCGACCATACATAATATAGCCGGGGTTGACGATGAGAATCGGCCCTTTTGTGCACATCCCCAGACAGCCGCTCAAATGAATACTGACACTGTCCTTGAGTCCGTGCTTGTCCAGCTCCGTCTCGAGCGCCTGCTGTACCGCTTTGGAATGATTGTGAATACAGGCTGTCCCGTCGCACAGCGTAAGTTTGTATCTCGTTTCTTTCACGTCCATTGTCCTTTCCGTCAGATCACCCATTCGGCAATAATCTCGCCTTTTTTCAGATGCCGTTCAACAATATCCCGCGCCCGCTGCGGCGTGACCCGTCCGTATTTGACGGGGATTTTACCTTCTTCAACCACTTCAACCGTCGGCTCCAGATTACAGCGGCCCGCACAGCCTTTCTGACTCAGATAGACATCCGTCAGCCCGTTGGCAATCGCCTGACGAAATACATCCATCACCTCTTTGGAACCGGCGGCGATTTCGCAGGTCGCCATGCCTACATACACCCGTTTGGTGGACAGATACCCTTTGCTGACAATGCGGTTCACCGCTTCAGCACGCTTTTTTTTGATAGCTTGTAATGGCGTTAACACGTGTGTTACTCCTTAGGAATTTGAAATATAAATGAATTACCGTTGTCTTTTGCCTGAACTTCAATATGGCCGCCGTGGCTTTCAATGATCTGTTTGGTAATATACAGCCCCAGGCCGGTACCCTTGACTTTCTTTTTTTCGGGCGTATCCAGTCGCGAAAATTTCTTAAACAGCGACGCGCGCTGCTGCTCGGAAATTGGCCGACCGTCGTTATAGACCTCGACCGTAACTCGATCACCTTCTTCATGGGCGCTGAGGATAATCTGTCCGCCTTCGCTGCCGTATTTGGCGGCGTTGCTGACCAGATTGTTCGCCACAATCAGCATCAGATCCTGATCGGCGGCCACCGTCAAATCCGGATCGATCCGGTTGACGACCTGGATCTGTTTGTCGTTAATCAGCTTCGAGAACGTCTGCACCGAATGGCCGAATACATCCTTCCAGAGAGAAAACCGGGTCTTGTTGACTTCCAGATTGCCGCGTTCAATTCGGCTGAGATTCAAAAATTTCGTTACCGTCGCCGCCAGATAATCCAGATTGCGGCAGATCGAATCGACGGCCCTTTTCTGCTTGAAATTGATCATCCCCAGAAAACCGTCACGCAGGGCATACGCATTCAGTACCGCAGAGGACAGCAGCCCTTTTAGTTCGTGCGCCACAAAGCCCAGCAGATCAAGATAACTCTTGTTCAATTCTTCAAGTTTCTGGTGATTTTCATGCAGCCGCACCTCGCGTTCTTCCAGACGTACCGACATCTCATTAAACGAATGCGCCAACTGGTGCATCTCTGCAATACTCGAATGAGGAGGCATCACCAGATGTCCCAATTCGCCGCGGGACAATTTTTGTGTGCCCTCAAGCAGCTCCGTCAACGGCTGCGAAACCGATCCGACCAGAATGTAGGCCAATACAAACGCCAACACCGAGGCCAGCAGAATCATCGCCAGAAACGCCAGCAGCAAATTGGCGGCCCTGTGATGAAACGGCTCTTCCAAAATGCCCACATACAAAATACCGATAATCTCATCATGGATATTGACAATCGGCTCATAAGCCGACTTGTACCAGTGTCCGACCACCAAGGCCCTGTCCAGCCACGGCCGGCCCTGAAGAATCACCTCATTATAAACCGCTTCAGAAACGCGCGTCCCGATGGCGCGTTGCCCGCTTTCATCCAGAACATTCGTGGAAATCCGTACATCATCGAGAAAAATGGTCACCGTGCCGACCGGAATACCCCGATAGTCATCGCCGCCGAAAACAAGCTGACGAATATGGTCAACAAATTCATAATCTTGATTGACAATACGACCCCCAAAGACAACCTCCGTCACGCGGCCGGTTGAATCCGTTAAAGCAAGAGCGTATTCTTTAGCCATGGCCGAATCCAGCGACGTCTTGCGGGTCGGCCTGGCTTTGGCCGTCGGTTTGATGTCAATGTGCGCACGCT
>DSDR01000208.1 GCA_011048645.1 Phycisphaerales bacterium | reverse complement strand
GCCGCTTTGACGACTTCAACAATCCAGTTCTTAATATCGTCTTCCGAGGCGGTGGGGTTGAACATATGGAATTGGCTTTTATTCTCGCAGCCGCCGCCCTTGGCCATCAGCGATATCCGCAACCGGTCGCCGGGGACGATCTCATAATGAATGATCGCGGGCGTATTGGTAGTGGTGTTGGGACGCCGGCCGAGCGGCTCAGCGACGACGCTTTTTCGCAAATAGCCCTGCTCATAGCCTGCTGCGATTCCCTCATTGATCGCGTCGGTGATGGTCGCTTCCGATCTGTTCTGCGGCGGGGCAATCCGAACATCGACCCCCAGATCAACAAACACCACCGCCAGCCCCGTATCCTGACACATCGCAATCCGATCCGCAGCCGCCAAGCGGGCGTTCTCCAGAAGCTGATCGAGAATCCACTGCGCTCGCGGATGGGTCTCGGCCTGACGCGCCCGCTTCAAGGCGTCGTGCACATCCGCCGGCAGCTCAAACGCCGCGGTTATGCACGCCTGTCGGACCGACTCAACAATCTGATGATATTCAACGTTTTTCATTATTGATTTTGACTATTCAGAGGGAAACGCCGGCATACACCAAAGTAAAAATCGCATGGGTAAATATCCAAACAATACCCCTCTATTATTATGGTAACGGATAAATCACAACATAGTGCCTTTCAATCACTTTGCGAAAGTCCTCGGCAATAGCGTGCCAGTCCAACACATCCACACGAAACGGCAATTCACTGTCCTCAAACGCCTCGCGCAAGCGGTTGAGCGTACTGAAGTCAATTTTTGTATCGCCGACAATCGCCATATCCAGATCGGAATGCCTGCGAGCCGTCCCGTCGGCGCGCGAACCAAACGCCCGCACCTCGGCGCAAGGAACATATCGGGCCAGAATTGGCCTGAAGCCACCGCTTGATAAACTTCCAGCACAATTCATAGGTGAATTCAAAGTTTTGAATTACCCCCGCCTTGACCGTGTCGAGAATATCTTCATCAAGGCCGGAAATATGCGGCGCCGTATTGACGGCATAAACTGCTTTTTCAAACGAATTAACAGCCTTTTCAAGAGCGCTCAATTCCAGTGTCATGCCGTCACCTTTCGCACTACGCCACGGTGATTTCTTTGCACCGATAGACGTCCTGAATGGCATTGAGCAGCGCGACGCCGTCTTTCATCGGCTTTTGAAAGGCCTTACGTCCGCTGATCAGGCCGATGCCGCCGGCGCGTTTGTTGATCACCGCCGTGCGGACCGCCTGGGCCAGATCGTTCTTGCCCGACGCGCCGCCGCTGTTGATCAGGCCGATTCGCCCCATATAATTATTGACCACCTGATAGCGAGTCAGGTCAATCGGATGGTCGCTGTTCAGATCGGTGTACATCGCGTCGCTGTACTTGCCGAAGCTGCCGTCCTTGTTCAGCGCTTTGTAGCCGCCGTCCAGCGTTGGCTGCTTCTGCTTGATCAGGTCGGCCTCAATCGTCGCTCCCAGATGGTTGGCCTGCCCGGTCAGGTCGCTGCTGGTGTGGTAGTCTTTGCCGTCCACTTTGAAGGCCGGATTGCGCAGATAGCACCACAACACCGTCGCCATGCCCAGCTCGTGCGCCATTTCGAAGGCCTCGCTGACCTCCACGATCTGGCGACTGCTTTCCTGCGAACCGTAATAGATCGTCGCTCCGACGGCCGCGGCGCCGAGATCCCAGGCCTGCTTGACCGTAGCAAACATCACCTGATCGAATTTGTTCGGACAGGTCAGCAGCTCATTGTGATTGAGCTTGACGATAAACGGAATTTGATGGGCGTACTTGCGCGACACACTGCCCAGCACGCCCAGCGTCGAGGCCACGCCGTTGCAGCCGCCTTCGAGGGCCAGCTTGACGATATTTTCGGGATCGAAATAGATCGGATTAGGCGCAAAAGAGGCGCCGCCGGAATGCTCGACGCCCTGATCGACCGGCAGCAGCGACAGATACCCCGTTCCGGCCAAACGCCCCCGATCAAAGAAAAATCGCCGCAGGCTGTTTAATACCGGAACCGGCCGATCCGACGGCCCGAAGATCCGATCCACCCAGTCAGGGCCGGGAATGTGCAGGTGGTCTTTTGAAATCTTCGGCGAATGGAATGACAATAAAGACGCCGCGTCCTGACCCAGGATTTTTTCAATGCTGTCAAGAGTCGCCATAATTCACCTCCGCTGTTTTGAACATTCACTTTTTTTGATATTCGGCTTTGTTTGGGTTCTACGGAACCTGGACTTCAAAACTTCGGTATTGCGTATTGCCCACATCATCGGCCACGGACACGGCAATCACGTTCGGTCCGCTGTCCAGATCGTTAATCCGAATCGCAAACGTTTCCTCCAGTGCATCATAGATCGAATCATCCGGCAGCACACTGATCCACCGCTCATTA
This sequence comes from Phycisphaerales bacterium, assembly GCA_011048645.1. Taxonomy (GTDB): domain Bacteria; phylum Planctomycetota; class Phycisphaerae; order Sedimentisphaerales; family Anaerohalosphaeraceae; genus T3Sed10-213. Next base: position 8,530 of record DSDR01000208.1, on the reverse strand, counting down.
CTGTTGACGGTATAAGCCACCTTGCCGATGACGGTCAGTTCGTCGCGGACCTTCAGCTTCAAAACCACGTCGTCGCCCTCGATGCGGACGTCGGCGCTGTCGATGACCGGCGGGGTATTGTCAATCACCAACGGATCGCTGATGCGCGAACCGGTCAGTGCGGTGTCGGGACAGTTGCCCTTGTAATCATCCGCGGTCACCCGTATCTCGTAACGCCCGTCCTCAACGGTGCGTCCGTCCCATTCGAATCGCGGCTGGGTCAGTTCATCTTTGAGCAAAATCCAGCGGCTGCGTCCGATCTGACGAAACTCTATTTTGTAGGTCAGTTCATCGCGATTGTCGTCCTGCGCGGCAAAGTTAATCTCGATAATGCCGGGCTTGTTTTTGTCGCGTGAGCGGGCCGCGCGCACGCTTGTGACCTGCGGGGCCAGATTGGGGACCACATGCGAGACCGCCGCTTCACGTACGACGGGCGTTTTGTCATCCGCCGAGGTGGACAGCCGCAGCCGGTACTGCAAAAAGCGTCCGGCCGGACTGTGCAGTGCCGTCGGACCGGTCAACACCGTTTCATCGGTCCAGGGCGAAAACGTCGGATCGTTGGGGTCATTGACGTTGCCGCTGCGGGAGGCAACCCGAATCTCACAGCCGCCGGGCACATCCGCCTCAAGCTGAATCTTTCCCCAGCGGGCCGGCTGGCCGGCGTCAATTAACGGCGAGCGAAACAGACCTTCTTTCTCATAGGCCTGTTCAAGCCGTATCAGACGCGCCGGATTGGACAAACCCACATAAAACGCTCCGTTCATCGGCGTCAACGCCGTAATCTGCGCCGAGAGATTGTCTTCATACGCAATGCTCTTTTGCTCGGTTGCGGGGTTGACGGTGTAAAGACGTCCGTCATTGCCGGTGCCCAGCCAGAGTCTGTCGTCCTGAATCAGCAACGTATAAAAGACCGCCATTTCACTGAAGATCGTCGTCACAAAACCGTCCGGCGTGATCTTGTAAATCTGCCCGGCGGTGCGTGCCGCAGGCGGCTGAGGCGGCGACGGCGTCGGACGGGACGGCTGTTGCTGCTGATCGTCTTTGGCGTCGTCGCTGTTGGCGGTGGTCAGCGTTACCCCCTCGCCGTCGGGTTGAGCCGACGCCTCGGTATCGGGACGTCCGGGCAATTTGGCCATCGCCGCCGAGGCGGCGCGAAGCTGCTGGGCCGCGGCCTGAGCGCTGGTCGCAGCGGCATAGACGTTGCCGGCCTCATCGATCTGCAGCGCGGTGATTTCCGTCTGCTCAGAATCGTACAGCACCGCGGTTTCCCGACCGTCCAGCGACAGTTTATAGACCAACCCCCGCTGGTCGGCGCCGGCATACAGCGCCCCGTCGCCCATCACCAGCGAAAGAATGTTTTTGTCCTGGGCATCGTAAAAGATCTCCGCCGACTGGCAGAACGGATCCAGTCGGAAAATTAGTCCTTCCGGCCCCGTTCCCAGATAGATATTGTCCTCGGCGTCGCGGGCAATGGCGTGGATATACTGCACTTTGTCATGTTCGAAGACGGTCTCGGCCTCAGCGCCGAGCCGAACGAGCTTGCCTTTCTCACCGCTGACGCCGATCAGCAGCCGGTCGGCCACGTCCAGCGCCAATGCGAACACGTGCTGATTGGTAAACCCGTCGCCGACGGTCGGGTCGGCGGTGTGTTTGGGCCAGACCTGCATCGCTTGATCATTCAGGATGCGAATGACCGTTCCATTGGGGCTTGTACCCAGATACAGCGCTTGACGATGGTCGGTCAACAGACAGTTGATCGTCCAGACATCTTTGAGTAGTTGGCCGCAGTCGATATGCCGAGTTCGCGGGGCCAGCCGCAACGTTCCGGCAGAATCCACAACAACCTGCTCGGTATCGCCTTTGGCAAAATCCTCGCCGCTGTTGTGCCGCGTTATCACCGATGTAACCGCCAACGCCCCCGCCGCAGCATATAAAAACAAAATACAAACAAAACGCACAAAACCCTCGATTCTTTTGTTGTTCATCAGCACTGTTTCCCGGTATTAAGGTTGTTCAACGGTCAATTCAATCTGAGCGCCGCCGGAAACGATCTTGTCCAGTCCAGCGCTGTTTTCTATCCAGTTTTTATACGGTTCAATCGGCTCCAGCCGTCGGGCGTCCTGAATCAGAAGCATCCGTGACGGCGGCAGATCGGGCAGCTCATGCCGACGCAGCGTCAAGCCGGTTGCGGGAACCGGCAGTACCGCATACAACCGATTGCGCGGCATATTCAGCACACGATTCAAACCCGTCCGCAGCGACTCGGCGTCAACAACGCGAAACCGCTGCGGCGCATTCTGATTCAAAAACGAATTGTAGGCGGACGCCCCCAACAGATGAAGCGGATACTTGCCGGGGGGCATTGTTTCCGGAATCGTCAGTTCCACCGAGGCCGCAATGCGCTCAGCGCGAAACGTTTGCAGCATCACATCGGCCGTCATCGTTTGGCCGGGCTTGACGACGGCCTGCGACAATCGCGCCGACCAGATCGCCGCGGTGCTGTCGTCCGGCTCAATCACCATATCCAGCTCAATCGACTCAGGTTTAACCACTTCAAACGAGTTGTTCAGCAGCAGCGTCAAGGTACTGAGCAGCTCTGATCCCACCTCGGCGACGCTGCGGCCGGAAGAGACATTCTCAAACGCAATCGGCTCGCCGCCCTGGACCGTAATCCGTCCCTGATACCGCACCGTGTGCTCCGGAGGAAGCGGCCCCCGCATCAGGGCCGCGGCCTGCGCGATCGTCCGGGCGATCATCGGGGTATATTCACGGTCATAAGCCAATCGACACGCATAGGTGCGCACCTGAGGGTCGTTAAATCGCTCGACAGTGATTCGCATCGGGACCATCGTGGGCATCTTGCCGATTTGACCGCGAATCGCCGCATATTGATCAAATTGGATCGTGCCTCTGACGGTCCCGGGCGTGGCCAGCTTAAACGACATATCGCGCGAGGCAATGACCGAATGCACGAACCCGTCGCCCATGGGAAATTCCACCGCGCCGATGCCGGTAAAATCATGGCCGAAGCCATAGACGATATCGCCGTCCACCTCCGTGACGGTTCCGACACCGGCCAGACTGATATCCCCTGTGCACAACACCACCGACAGCACGCCGCCCCGTTCAAACGGGGTCTCATCGGTCGCATCCGAAACCGCCGAGGCGGTCAATCCGCCCGGAATCGGCATTACCCCCAACGACCGAAACCCCTCGGCCAGTTCGCCGCACACGTGCGCCGGCAGCGAGGTCGCCAGCGGAAGCAGCGGACGATCACCGGCGGATCGCGAGGCAAACGCACGGGTGACCTGCTCGGCAACCGTCTCCAGATCCAGCGGCTGACTGACATCCATTTTAATCAGCCGACGTCCCTGTCCCGGCGGTTCGGTCGCAGGCAGCGTGCCCACTTCGAGCATCGCTTCAATCGGACGTACCAGATAGAGCGGTTCCTTGGCCGCACTCCAGCCGGCCGCCAGCGCCCCGGCCAATCGCCCGTCAATAAAAACAGGCGAGCCGCTGCAACCTCTGACCGCACCGGCTTGTTTGAAACGCTCATCCTGGCCGACCACCAGGATCATATCTTCGCCCGGCTGGCGATTCCGGACCACACTGAGAATCTTTAGCGGGAATTTTTCGATTTCAGTCCCATACCACACCGTCAGCGCATAAGCCTCCATATCCGTCCGGACTTCGTCCAGAGTGATATATCGGGTGCGGTCAATCTGCCCGTTTGAGAAGCTGAAAACGAGCAATAACACCGATAAAACGCACAATTGATGCATTTTCTTTCGTCTTTCCGTCATTTTTCGCTTATCCTGTTATCGTGTTTACGGGCGGCAATGGAATACGTTCAGTATCGGCAAACGCTTCTTGTAAGTCAAAAGCATTTTTCCTATAATAGGGTTTTTGGTTTTTGAGAAATGGACATCAATAGAGAGTCAAAACATGATTAACGGAGACAATAATGGACGCAAAACATCGCCATGAACTGAAAACCAATGAATTGGCTGACTGGCTGGCACACGCCCCGGACTATCTGAAACGCAATGCCAGCACGATCATTGGCATCGCCTTGATCCTCATCGGACTGATTACCTGGCCGATGTTCTCCCGGATGCGTCAGCAGCGCGAGATTGCCAAAGCGGCGTCCATCACCGAAATGATTCAGTCGCTTGAGGCCGATGTGTATCGCGTCCTTCAGGCGGCCGATCAAGAGGAAGGCGGTTCCGTCGAGGAAGCAAGCAACGCCCTGCTGGTCAGCGCCAACGCGCTGCTCGACCAGGCCGATCAGACCGGCAACCCTGACCTCGAAGCCCTGGCGCAGATCAAGGCGGCTCAGGCCCTGCGAACGGAATTGCACCTGCGGCCCGGCCTGATCGATGTTGAAGAAGTGCACTCGCGGATCGAACAGGCGCGGCAAGCCTATGAAAAGGCCCTGGCCGCGGCGACCACGCCGACCCTGAAGGCGATGGCCACACTGGGTCTGGGCCTGTGCGCTGAAGAACTGGGACAGCGCGACCAGGCGGCCGAAATTTATCAGCAACTCATCGATGCGCCCGAATTTGCCGCCACCCTGTTCCCGGCCAAGGCCCGACAGCGGCTGGCCGCACTGAACGAAAACCTTGAAACGTTTGCCTTTGCGCCGGCGCCGGCTGCCGCAGCAGATGAGGATTTTCTTATGCCGAACAATATGAGCAACGATATGTTCCAGGCCGATCCCGGCTCGGTCTTCCAGACGCCCCCGTCGCTGGATTCGCTCACGCCCGCCATGCCGGATTTGGGCGCTGACGCCGTGAGCCTGCCGACCGCAGAATCCGAACCGGACAGCGAACCCAACTAACGTCCATACGACCCCGACGCATTACAGCAACAGGAATATCAAAAACGGGCTTCGGTGTTTGCCGAGGGTATTGAGGCCGGCAGTGGTATCGTCTGCATCCTGCCGGCAACGTAATGCCTTAAAGCCGATTCACTATGAATCATGTGTAATCAATCAGGAAAATGGTTTCGCCCGAATTGCCGCCATTTGAAGACATTCAGCCCAAGCCGCCCGCGATTCCGTCGCCGGATGACCTTTGCGCAGCGGAGGACGTGCTCGACGAACAGGACCTGTCCGATGAACTGGCCGGTCGGGAGTTGCGCTTTCGCGTCGGAACCAACCTCAAACATCGGCGACTGGATAAATATCTGACCGGTCGATTCAGCCAGTTTAGTCGGACACGCCTGCAAAAACTCATCATGGAACAGGGCGTCAACGTCAACGGCCGTCCCGCCAAGCCGAGCTGTAAACTCAACCCGGGCGACTGGATCGATCTGATTTTGCCGCCGCGCGAACTGCGCGAGTTGATACCGGAAGATATTCCGCTGCACATTCTGTATGAAGACGACGACCTGCTCGTACTGAATAAACAGGCCGACCTGATCGTCCATCCGGCGCGCGGCTACAAAAACGGCACGCTCGTCAACGGGCTGGTCTATCATTTTCAAAACCTCTCGTCCGGCGGCGGGGACGACCGGCGTCCCGGCATCGTCCATCGTCTGGACCGCAACACCACCGGCTGTCTGGTCGTGGCCAAAACCGACACCGCCCATTGGAAGCTGAGCCGGCAGTTTGCCGAGCGCAGCGTCAAGAAAACGTACGTCGCCCTGATTCACGGCGTGCCGGAATTGACCGCCGACCGCATCAATCAGCCGCTCGGCGTCCATCCGCTGGTACGCGAAAAATTCGCCGTCCGCCATGACATCGGCAAAGAGGCTGTTACGTTTTACGAAGTGCTCGAGGCCTTTCGCGGCTATGCGCTGGTCAAACTCGACCTCAAAACCGGACGCACCCATCAGATTCGCGTGCATCTGTCCTGGATGAAGCACCCCATCGTCGCCGACGAGATGTACGGCGGCAAAATCGTCTATCCCTGGCAAATCGAAGACCGCCCCGCCGTGCCTGAACAGCCGCTGATGGCCCGCTGCGCCCTGCACGCCTGGCGGCTGGAACTGACCCATCCGACCACCGCACAGCGGATGCACTTCGAGGCTCCCCTGCCCGACGATATGCAGCGCCTCCTGGACGCCCTGCGAAAATGGCGAAAAAATAACAAACCTTGACATACCTGACACACATCGCTATATCAGACTATGAACAATGGTCCTATACGGGTAAACTCATGAGGAACACGTTAAAACAAGTTAATCGAAATACAACCTCTGCCCTTTTTAATGACGATTTCAATACCCTGGGGGCGGAGTTTTCTTTGTATTATCCCGGCAAGCTGCCTGAGTCTGAAATTTTTGCGGCCGTGCCGGATGTTACATTTGTTCGTGCAGGAAGTGGCGGATCGAAACATAAAAACGGTACCGGCTGGAAAAATCTCGTCATAAAAGGAGATAACTTGTCGGCATTAAAGGCCCTCCTGAAACAAAAGGAAATTCAATCGCGGATTGATTTAATCTATACCGATCCCCCGTTTTCCACAAATCTGACCTTTCGTAAAGGAAAACTGCGAAGTTCGACCATCAGTTCCAGTCAAATCGATGAAGTGGCTTATGAAGATACTCTCAACGGACCCGGCTATGTCGAATTTATTCGACAACGACTGATCTTGCTAAAACAATTGCTGTCCACTCAAGGATCGATCTATCTTCATATTGATTATAAAATCGGCCATTATGTTAAGATTGTAATGGATGAAATCTTTGGAAAAAAGCATTTCATCAATGACATTACGCGGATAAAATGCAATCCCAAGAATTTTCAGCGTAAGGGATATGGCAACGTTAAAGATTTGATACTGTTCTATTCAAAAACAAATCGGCCCATATGGCACGGCGCTGCCGAATCTTTCTCAGAGGATGATATTAAACGACTTTTCCCCAAGATCGATAAGGCGGGAAGACGTTACACAACAACCCCCCTGCATGCCCCGGGGGAAACACAAAACGGACAAACCGGTCGAAAGTGGAAAAATCTCTTACCGCCCAAAGGCCGCCACTGGCGATATCCTCCGGATGAACTGACGCGGCTTGATGAACAGGGACTGATTGAATGGTCTTCGACTGGAAACCCCCGAAAAATAATCTACGCCGATGAAAAAGTAACCCATGGCAAGAAAAAACAGGATATTTGGGAATACAAAGACCCGCCGAATCCGGCCTATCCGACAGAAAAAAATCTGGAGATGATTCGGTCGATTATTCGCGCATCGTCCAATCCCGACAGTTGCGTTCTGGATTGTTTTGCCGGTTCAGGGGCAACCGCCATAGCAGCCGAACGAGAAGGCCGCAGGTGGATTTTGATCGACTCATCGGAAGCTGCTATCCGAACCATCAAAGAACGGCTGTCGGCGATGAACGGTACTCCTGCACCTTATGCTATTCTCGAAACACAATAAACAGGACAGACGTATGCGACGAACAATTGACATTCAAAGCCAGCGGCGGCAGCTGAACCCCTGGGTACAAAAAAGTATTACCCTTTTCTTGAATACCTCTTACCTTGACGCTATTCAGGTTGTGTATCCGTTCGGATCCGCCTCGCCGGAAAGAATCAACAACCGGGATCGTCGGGAGCTGATTCTGGCTCACACATCGCGCAACATCGAGCAGTTGTTCCAACTGCTGAAACAATACAATAAATTCCCTTATGATGATCCGGTCTGGTATATGCTCAAAAATATCAAAGATTGTTTTGAACGGAATCCTCAGCAATCTCGCCGTATCGCCGAGACGCTTTTCAATATGACCGCCGAAGAGACGGTTGTGCGGCTTGAATCGGCGCCGAAGATCAACACTCAGGTTGGTCCTATGTTTACTCAGTGGCTGCGCAAAACATTCAAGCGGTTGCCTCGCGAGGCATTCATACAAAGCACCGAAGGCATCTGTATTCTTGATTGTTCGGAAGAAGAAGGAAAACGTTTTGTTCAAGAGACTCTCAACCAGGACATTTCCAAACGTCCTGACTTGATCGCCAAATCCGGAACACAATATATTATCGGCGAAGCAAAATGGGTCGGTCAACCAGGCGGCAATCAAACTAAAAACGTAGAAGAGGTTCTTGCTTTTTGCAACCTTCAGCGAGGCGATATTCGGCGCATCGGCATTATCGACGGCTTTCCCTGGGCGGTTTACGGAACAAACGGCCGTCTGATCGAATCCAAAGAAGCTGTGCTCGTTCAGGAAAGCCCTTTTGACATTCTCAGCGCCCTTCTGCTCAACGACTATCTCACTCAGTTTGTCGTCTGAACCGACAGGCAGACTTCATTGAACCAAGCCGCCGTTCTATTCCAGAAGATTAATCCCATTTAATCGGATCACAGGGAAACATATCCCCGCACACTATGATCGACTCCACACAGCGAAGTCCTGGCCGTCCAGGGCGGTTTGCCAGCCGTCGCCTTCTGGCTGCCACGGGGCCGGGCCGAGCTTCAGGGCGATTTTGTCGTCGATGACGGCGGCGTACAGGTCCGTTTGTGCGGCCAGGATATTGACGGCGCTTTCG
>DSDR01000126.1 GCA_011048645.1 Phycisphaerales bacterium | reverse complement strand
TCGCGATCCACCTGCCGCTCAAACCGATATGACGCTTCGGAATTCAGCCCCAGCCGGCGGGCGGTCGTGCGGGTGCAGACGGGTTCGAAATGCGCCTCTTCGAGCAGGATTGTCGTGGTGGCGTCGCTGACCTCGGTATCGAGGCCGCCCATCACGCCGGCAACCGCAACGGGATGCCGTTCATCGGCAATCACGAGCATTTGGTCATTCAGATCGCACCGGGTTCCGTCGATGCTGACGATGCGTTCGCCGTTTTTGGCGCGGCGGACGGTAATGGTCTTTCCGTTGAGGGTGTCATAATCAAAGGCGTGCGGCGGCTGGCCGTGCTCCAGCATCGCGTAGTTGGTGGCGTCCACCACGTTGTTGACACTGCGCAGGCCGACCGCCTCCAGACGACGACGCATCCAATCGGGCGACGGACCAACGGTAACGCCGGTAATGACCCGTGCTGTATAGCGGCCGCACAAGGCCGGATCGGCAATCCGAACATCAACAAACTCGCTGATATCTCGGTCGGACTGCTCAATCTCGGCTTCCGGGATCTTCATCTCCCTGCCCAGGGCCGCGGCCAGCTCGCGAGCCAGGCCAATATGCCCCAGACAGTCGCCGCGATTGCTGGTCAGTTCCACATCAAGGACGGTATCATTCCCGATTTTTTCAATGCCTTCTATCGGAAATCCGCGATCACTGAGAATGTCGCCGATTTGTTCGGCTGCCAGGTCAAAGGCTACATACTCCCGAAGCCATTCCAACGAAATCTTCATAGTCAAAGGCTCGTCAATTAGGTTAGCGACTTGCAATACCCATAAAGATGTTAATAATAACCGACCGCGGCACAAATGTCAACGGGCTGATTGAGGAGGTAAAAGACGTCAATTTCTTTCTTGAATCTGTCTTTAACAACAGGGGCATTCAACGCACGTTTTAGCCTTTGACGGCTAAAAATGTAAATTGTTTTCAGACGAAATTATTCGTGGCGCAGGGCGATGATCGGATCGACGCGGGCGGCGTTGGCGGCCGGATACAGGCCAAAGACAATACCCACGGCAATACTGATAATCATCGGCAGCAGAATGCTTAACGGCGTCACGACCGTCGGCATTCCCGAAAAGAACGTAATCAGTACGGGCGTCAATACGCCCAGTGCAATACCGACCAAGCCCCCAATTGTTGAAAGCACGATCGTTTCGATCAAAAACTGGATAATGATCTGTTTGCGCTTGGCGCCAATGGCGCGGCGGATGCCGATTTCGCGCGTGCGTTCAGTCACCGAGGCGAGCATAATGTTCATAATCCCGATGCCGCCGACCAGCAGGCTGATGCCGGCGATGGAACCGAGCACGATATTGAAGGTACGTTTGGTCGCCTCGGCCTGCCGCAGCAGGGCCAGCGGAACGCTGATCTCGTAATCGTTCTTCCGGTGAAATCGCTCCAGCATTCGTTCGATGGCCTGGGCGGTCGCTTCGACGTGTTCAATGTCGTCAATCTGGGCGATAATCTGATGCAGTTCCACTCTCTCGCGGATTCGCGAACCGGCGCTGTATTGTGTATAGACATCGCCGAAATACCGCCGGGCCACACGCAGTGGAATATAGACGTCCACATCCTGGTCGGGAATTTGCATATTACCGGCCTGCCCCGATTCGCTCTTGATGATGCCGACAACCTCAAACGTATCGCCGCCGATTCGGATTTTCTGACCGATGGTGCTTTGGGTCGCCAGCAGCCGACGTGCACCGTATTCGGTCAGCACGGCGACGGGATTGAAACGTTCTTCATCTTCGGCCCGCAAAACACGCCCGGCAACAATTTCACGCGGCACCAAATCAAACCACGCATACGTTGTCCCGACAATCCGCAGTTCCATCGCACGCGACCCCAGGCGGGATTCTTTTCTTAATAATTTGACCGGCGCAAGCGACCGAACCGCCGGATAACTCTCACCAAGACGGGCAAAATCATTGTAAGTCAGGCCGTAAATACTCATAACAGCTCGCGTCGTCGAGGTCCCCTCCTCTTCGACCGGTTTGACGGATGTCAGGATGATGTTGTTGCTGCCGAGCTTGCGAATCTGTTCCATCGCCTCTTTACTCGCCCCTTCACCGACCGACAGCATCGCCACGACGCTGCCGACGCCGAAGACCACACCGAGCATCGTCAGAAACGACCGCAGCTTATGCAGCAGCAGATTTTCAATGCCCAGTGCAATATTTCGAAAAAACCGGCTCTGTTTCATCTCAACTCTCTTCGATCCGATCCACTCGACCGTCTTTCATATGCAGCCGGCAGCGGGCATGCGCCGCAATATCCGGCTCATGCGTGACCATAATGATTGTTTTCCCTTCGTCGTACAGTTCTTCCAGCAGTTGCATAATCTGAACACCCGTCGCACTGTCCAGGTTGCCCGTCGGCTCATCGGCCAGCAGCAGATGCGGGTCATTGGCCAGCGCGCGGGCAATCGCCACACGCTGCATCTGGCCGCCCGACAATTCCGTCGGCCGGTGATTGAGCCGTTCTTCAAGACCCACACGCCGCGCCAACTCAAGAGCGCGGGCGGCGCTTTCTTCGGCCTCCCAGCCCAGATAATACAACGGCAGTTCGATATTCCGCTGTACCGTCAGTTGCGGAATCAGATTGAAACTCTGGAAGATAAAACCGATATGACGCAATCGGCGTTCGCTGAGATCATCATCGTCAAGCGTGCCCACATCCTGACCTTCGAGCGCATAGTGCCCGTCAGTCAAACGATCCAGACAGCCGATGATATTCATCATCGTACTTTTACCGGAACCGCTGGGTCCCATAATCGCCCAGAAGCTGCCGCGGCTGAAAGACACACTGACCCCGTCCAGAGCGCGGACTTGCTGATTGCCCATTTGATAAATCTTCCGCGCTTGATGAAGGCTGACAATGTCGCCGTTTTGAGTCGTCGTCATGGCGCCGTTGTCTCCGTCGGGCGCTGCCTTCGTTGCCCCTGACCTTGTCCGGTACCGTCCTGGCGCATCGGCTGTCGTGAACGGGGCTGTTCCTGCTGCTCGGACGGCGCCTGTTCCATCCGTCGGAGCATCTGTTCCCGTTGTTCCGACGTCATCTGCTCAAGCTGCCGCCGCATCTGTTCACGCTGTGCAGGCGAAAACTCGCGGTCGGTCGGTTGTCGTCGTTCCTGGGGTTCCGGTTGTCGGCCCTCCTGGCCGATATTCCGAGGCGGATAGCCCGCCTCTTGCAGCATGGATCCATTCGCAGGCATAGAATGGTTGTTCAGACGATCTCGAACGCGATCAGTGATATCCTGTATCTCCGGAGACGACGACCTTTGTTGACGTCCTTCAACCGTGCCAGCCCTAAGAGGAGGCGTCAGCAGCACCTCTTCGCCTTCGGATAATCCGTCGAGGATGTGCACCATCCGGTTATTGTCCAACCCGATCTCTACCTGGCGAGGCTCAATTGCCCGGCTTGTGGCCACAAAAACGGTTGGTTTGCCGTCCACACGAATAACCGACTGAACAGGGACAAACAGGGCGTCGTCGTGCTGCTGAACGATAATCTCCACATTGCAGCTCATCCCGGTGCGCAGCGCCTCGTCATTGTCCTCAAGGAAAACTTCCGTATTATACACTTTCAGATCGGGATTCATCCACATACTCTGTGGGTCCGGCAGCGGAGCAATCGTCGCCACCGTCCCCAGATACTCCCGCCCCGGCAGGGCATCGACTGTCACAATCGCCGGCAGCCCGACGCTTATTTTTTGAAGATTGGCCTCGTGAATACTCACTTCCGCCTTGGCCGAGGCGGTCGTCGGCAGATAAATCAACTCCTCGCGCTCACGGACCTCACGCCCCTCAATCAGCGGCTCCGTATTGAATCGCCGCCCGCCGGTCATCGCACTGGTGGCATAGATCACGGTTCCGTCGTGAGGCGCATAAATGGTTGCATTCTTGATCTGTTCTTCAAGTTTATGCAACCGGTCCAACTGGCGATTGTATTCCAGCTCTCTGGCCGTCAGATCCGCTTCGGCTTGAACAAGCTCCGCCCGCGCCTTTCGCGTCACACGTTCCAGCGTCATTTCCGCCTGTCGGACATCGCTTTCCAGTTGAGCCAAAGTACGCTTATGGGTAAATTCGGTCAACAACCTCAAATTGTTCTTGGCCAGCTCAAGGTCCAACTCCCGCTTCTTGGCGCTCAACTCATCGGCCTGAAGCTCCGTTTGTGAAATAAATTTCTCCTCATACAATTGCCGCGACCACGTCAATTGCTCCCGAACCCGCGTCAACTCTTCCTCAGCGAGGGTAATTTCAGCCTCCGCACGCTTCAGCTCGTTCGGGTATTCGCCTTCTAAATATTTGCTGAGGTCTTCTTTGGCAAACTGCAACTGCAACGTGGCAATATCCACATCACTTTGCGTCTGATTTCGAACGACTTCCAGGTTTTCTTTGGCGCCAATATAGGAAGCTTCAGCATTCTGGACGCGAATTTCCTGATCCAAACGACTGTCGATCAAGGCGCTGGCGTCCAGTTCCATCAGCAAGTCACCCTTTTTCACACGCATTCCTTCGGGAATCAGCCAAATGATGGACGTGCGCCCTTCAACCTGACTTTGAATAGTCGTCATTTCACGCGCCTGAATGGTTCCGGACTGAATCACACTGATCGTCAGCGGTCCGCGTACGACCTGATAGGTCGCCTGGCCCGTCGCGGCATGGGCGGCAGCGGCATTATGCCACACCATCCATCCAATTCCCGCCGCGACAACGGCCAAACCAACCACCAACCATAATTTTTTACTTTTGAGCATATCCTAATTCCTCCGGCAGCATTTCCCGCCAAATTCCGCGTTCGTCCACTTGCAACAATCCCAGATCACGCTGCAACTCCAGCTCGGCGATTCGATAACTCACCGCCGCGGCGGTCAACGCATTCTGGGCCGACAACAGCGCTTCCTGCGCTTCGAGAAAATCACGCATCTGCGCCCGTCCAGCCTCCAGAAACAGATTCACACTTCGGACCCGCTTTTCCGCAATGAGCACCGATTTGATCTGAATATACAAATTCTCACGGGTTTGCCGCATATTCCGAAGCGTATTTCGCAGCGAGAGCTTGATTTGGTCTTCCTGCCGCTGCACATTGCGAACATTGTTTTCCAGCGCAATTAGACTGTTGCGATACGCGACGCGTTCCTGGGTACGTTCAAGCGGCAAATCAAGTGTCAATAGACCTGAAAACACGCCTTCATCCCATCGCAATTGAGCATCATCGCTTGCGGCACTGCCAACCGAGTTGCGTCGAGACCCAAAACCAGCCCCCCCGCCGAGCGTCAATTCCGCTCTGAGCCTGTCAGCGGCAACAATCACTTTACGCTGGGCGTCATAGACTTGTTCCATGGCTTTTCGAAAGTCCAGTCGGTTATTCAAGGCAATCTGTGCCGCACGGTCCATATCCAGTTCCCACGGTCCGGCGTCTTCCTGACTTGGCTCGTCCAGTTCAATCGGCGCATCAGCCGGTTGGACGGGGCGATCCTGCAGGGCCTGATCCTCGGTCAAAAAGTTTTCGCGAAGCTGCTGCGTCGGCTCCACAATATAATCCAAATCATTCGGGTCCAACTCAATGTTTGCATCCGGCGGCAGGCCAAGCAGCGATTTGAATGAATCCAGCGCCCCTTGATACGACTCCATTGAGCCAATCCATTGCTGCCTGGCGCGAAGTTCACTTTGGGCGGCCTGGTCCACCTCGATTTCCTGCAAACGTCCCGCATCGGCCAGCCGTCGGCTTCGTCGGGCTGAGGCAATCACGCTGCGATAATTTTCGCGTTGGTTGCGCACCTCATCCAAACTTCGCAGCACCCTCAAGTAGCTGTCGGCCACATCGACCGCAAACCCCTTTTTATATTGTTCGAACTCCCACATCGCATAAATCACGTCGCGCTCGGCCTGGGTCAGGGATTCGGTCGCAATATGACGTCCCGCTCCCCGCAACAAAGGAACCGAGATTGACGTATCCGCCGCCAATCCCAGCGAGGACGCCCCGCCTCCGGTCAACAAATTCGCCAAATCGACGGCGATCCCCGCGGTAACCTGACCGCCTTCATATAAATTGCGCGTGACGTCAAGCGTGCCGCTTTGCACGGTTCCGCTGACAGTATTGTCGCCGGTGGTATCGGCGGAGATATTGCTTTGAACCTGCCCCTGAAAGATATTTCGAAATGCATTGCGTTCGACATCCAGCGCCAAGGCGGCCCGAAAAACGCCTTCTTTTTGTTCCTGATAGACAAAACTGTTTCGCGCGCCGATTTGCAGGGCGTCGGTCAATGTCAATTTCAGCGGCTCGTCTTTGGTGATTTGAATAAAAGCATCCCCGGAGTCTGTGCGAGGTGAAAGATAGTCGTCATCCGGCCAATGCTCAACGGCCTCCAGACGATCGCTTCCCAGCGAAGCCGGCCCGGAGATCACCAAATCCTGTTCTTCGAGAAGCCGCCGCCTTAAAATGGTACTGGGGCGATCAATGTCGATGACTCCGTCGCGGCCCAGCGCTTCTTGATGTTTTTCAGCGATAATCTCCTCTGCCGTCCGGTCAGCCTTGAGGCGATGTTCAGACGGACTCATACACCCTGCCTGAAATAACAGCGGCACACCGGCAAATCCTATCAATAATATATTTCTCAAGCGATTAATACAGTACCTCAACTTGTTCGTCCTATATCTCTCTTATGCCGACAGTAATCCCTTATCTTTTTTGCTTTCAAGTATGATAATAGTCGATTTTAACCCGGTTTGAGTTACATCTATTTTGTAAAAAGTCGCATTTTATTGTCTTATTGTTATAGTTTTTTTGTCCACATTGTTCAGCGTAACAACTCCGGACGCCGGCGGCGCAGCCAATCGGGTAACTGCTCGCGTTTGACATCCCGCCAAAGCCCCTTTCGTTCGGCGATGGCCGCCTCCATCAATTGAACATACGCATCGAATCGGCTGTGCGAAAAACGAAGGTCGGCATAGCCGTGACCGCTGCGAATGATTTCCTCATTCAGGACATCCCCATCGGGAAATTCAATGTATGCCAAAAGTCGGCCGTAACGGTCGCGTTCATCGGCAACGGTATCAAGCAGTACCGTTACCTGCTGTCCATCAGCCAACCCGGCGGTAAACTCGGTCGCTTCGGGGCCGAAATACATCTGTCCGATCGCAGGATGATGCGTCTCAGGCGTATCCACACCCAGTAAACGGACACGAGTAAAAGGATTCTGTCCATCGGAAACACCTATATCCAATGTATCTCCGTCAACAATATGAACAACTTCAAATACCTGCCCATGGTAGCGTTTCCGGTCTTCGCTGGCCCAGACGGCGATCCGTATCGCCTGACGCATCGGCCGCAAAAACTGACGATCCAGAACAACGACAAAAGGCAGAACAAAAAAGAAAAATGTCGCCCAAAGGGCGTACATCCGTCGTCGGCTCATTACCATACGAAACGATTTTCGGCGTGCCATTATCCTTATTTGCTCCGGCGCCGTTTTTTATAGCATCAGGCCAGACGTTCGGCGGCGGGCTTGTCCAGTTCAAAGGCGTCGCACACCGCGATGAGCGCTTTTTCCCCCTGATCCAGATCGACCAGACAACTGATTCGAATCTCGCTGGTGGTGATCGAATCAATGTTGATTTGTTTTTCAGCCAGCGCCGCAAACATCTTTTCGGCCACGCCGTAATGCGACTGCATCCCAACGCCGACGATGGACACCTCGGCCACATCTTCACGCACAATAACCGATTGACAATGCACCATATTGCGAATATTGGCGATGGCCTGACGAGCCACATCCAAATCGGCGTGCGAGACGGTAAAGGACAGGTTCGCTTTGTCAGGGCTGACTTCCGTCTGGATAATATCGTTGACGCTGACGCGCTTGACCGCCAGTTGGGTGAATATCTTGGCCGCATTGCCGGGCTTGTGGTCCACGCCGATGAGAGTGATTTTGGTCAGGTCTTTTTGGATTGTCGCACCGGAGACCAATATATGTTCCATTTCAGGCACCTCGTGAGTAATTAACGTTCCGGGATTATCATTCAAACTGCTGCGCACATAAATGGGCACATCATATTTCTTGCCGACTTCAATGGAGCGCCCGTGCATGACGCCGGCGCCGAGACTGGCCATCTCAAGAATCTCGTCATAACTGATTTTGTCGATCTTGACGGCCTTGTTGTAAATGCGCGGATCGGACGTGTAAATGCCGTCCACATCCGTATAGATATCGCACCGTTCGGCGCCGAGCACGGCCGCCAGGGCCACGGCGCTGGTATCGGAGCCGCCGCGTCCGAGCGTGGTAATATCCCCCGCCTCATTGACGCCTTGAAATCCGGCTACGGCCACAATATAACCTTCGTTGAGCTTTTCGTGCACACGGTCGGCCTTAATATCGAGGATGCGGGCTTTGGAATACGTATCATCTGTAAAAAAACCGGCCTGCTGACCGGTAAAGCTGATCGCCTTTTGCCCCATCCCCCACAGCGTAATCGCCAACAGCGAAACCGTTTGCTGCTCGCCGGAGGCCATCAACATATCCATTTCCCGGCGCGGCGGTGCAAGATTCAGTTCTTTGGCGTCGGCAATCAGCTCATCGGTCTGCTTGCCCCGCGCGGAAGCCACGATGACCACCTGATAGCCCTGCTGATGTGCCCTCAGGGCGCGTTCGGCGGCGCGACAGATCTTTTCGGCGTTCGCCACCGACGTGCCGCCGAATTTCTGTACCAATATTGCCATTTTTATCCCTTTATGCTGGAAAATCAAGCTGTACGGCCTGACGTTTTCGAATCACGACACGGCCTGAATTTCAGGTTAAATAACAAAAATAAAATGTTCTGTCAAACAGAATCCAGTATAAACCCGCCACACAAACGCAAAAAAACAAACGTCAGCTCATAACAGCGAGCGTCCATAGAAGAGAACCGCCCTTTGTCAGCCTTTTCCTCCGAGTTCGTTATTCAGCAAACCAAAACTTGAACAGAACACGGAATCGTTTTATAGTGTAGTGTATTAGTTAAGGACAAATGACAGCCGAAATAAATCATTTTGTGTGATGAGCATGGACCCGACGCAGCAGACCTATGACCTCGTTGCGGCCCCGCAAGCGATGCCTGTCCTGCTTGAGGCATTAAGCCGGGCGGAGCGCGTCGCTATTGATATAGAAGCAGATAGTTATCATCATTTTCATCACAAAGTCTGCCTGATTCAAGTGGCTATGGGAGATCGTTGTTTTATTGTCGATCCGCTGGCAGAGTTGGATTTGAGCGAGATGCTGAGCCTTCTGTCCGACAAGCTGTTGATTTTTCACGATGCGGGATATGATCTGCGGATGTTGAGGGCGGATTTTGGGTTTCGGCCGAACAATGAGATATTTGACACAATGTTGGCGGCGCGCCTGATCGGGCTGGAAAAATTCAGCCTGTCGGCCCTGCTGGAACAGATTCTGGGTATCGGACTGTCCAAGCACAACCAGCGGGCCAACTGGGCCAAACGTCCGATTGATGCCAAGTTGCTGGTCTATGCCGCCGAAGACATTCGCTATCTGGAGCGGCTGACGGACTATTTGACCGACCGACTGCATCGGCTGGGGCGCACCGAGTGGCATCGTGAATACTGCCAGTGGACAATTGCCCAAAGTCAAGTCGTCAAAATCCCCGAAAATTCTGAAAAAGTCTGGCGTATTCGGGGCGTTTCGGGGTTGTCGCCGCGTCAATTGGCATTCGTGCGGGCGGTCTGGCAATGGCGACAAGAACAATCCGACCGAGCCGACTCGGCGCCGTTTCGCATTCTGCACAATGATCGCCTGGTCGAACTGGCGTTATGGGCCGAACGGCAAAAACAAATCCTCCCCGACAAGCTGCCCCGTTTGCCCCGACACTGCAAGGGCAACCGTCGCCGCGAATTGGTTGAGGCCTTGCAGCAGGCTCAACGACTGAACAGCCGCCAGTGGCCGCAACCCCTGCTGAAGAACGCCGGTCAACGCCCCGCCCCCGAAATACTTGAAAAGGCAGAGCATCTGCACACCCAATGCCGATGTATCGCCAAGTCACTCGATTTGCCGACGTCGTTAATCGCGTCGCGCAAGAGTCTTCTGGCGGCGGTCAACACCCATGCCGACACCGAAGAAAAACTGCTTCGCATCGGCTGGATGCGCTGGCAGGTCCGTTTGGTCTTGCCCGCTCTGCGGGACGTATTGGGTTGACTGTTGAGGCTGTCTATCCGCTTTTTTCACCGGTTTGTTGAAAAACTTTAGACGGGTCGATCTTTTCAGCGTAGAATAGCGTTTACCAGGAATGTAAGGTAACCAAGCGGCTGGAAGGCTTCTCCAGCCGCTTCACATGGATCGATGTGATGAAGATAGCCACATTCAATGCCAACTCGATACGCAGTCGGATTGGGCCGATTTGCCGCTGGCTGGCCGACAATCAGCCCGATGTGCTGGCCGTGCAGGAAACCAAGGTGCAGGATGAGGATTTTCCCCACGAGGCTTTTAGCGGCGCCGGTTATCAGGTTATTTTTCACGGCCAGAAAAAATATAACGGCGTAGCGATGTTCAGTCGGATTGAACCGAAAAATATCCGAAATCAATTGCCCGGCGACACCGTCGGTCAGGCCCGCTTTCTACAGGCCGACTACGGCCCGATCACCGTGGTCAACACCTACATCCCCCAGGGGTTTGAGATGGGATCGGATAAATTCCGGTACAAACTGGAATGGTTCGAACTGCTGCGGCGGTACTTGGAAAAAGAGATTCAAAATAATCCAAAACTGATCTGGCTGGGTGATTTTAATGCGGCCAGGCAGGATATCGACGTCCATGACCCGCAGGGGTTGTGGGGCAGCGTGTGTTTCTGCAAAGAAGTACAAAACGCTCTGGAAAAGGTGCTGGCGCTGGGGCTGGTTGATGTGTTTCGATTGCACCATCCCGACCAGCCGGGCTGCTATACGTTTTGGGACTACCGGATTCCCAACGGATTCAAACGCAACCTCGGCTGGCGGATCGACTATATCACCGCTACCGAGGCCCTGGCCAAACGCTGTATCCGCTGCGAGATCGACGCCGACGCCCGCAAAGCGGAAAAACCCAGCGACCATACTTATTTATGGGCGGAGTTTGAAACGTG
>DSDR01000128.1 GCA_011048645.1 Phycisphaerales bacterium | reverse complement strand
GCCAACCCGTTTTTACGGAGGTGATATTATGAAAACAACCGAATTACAGACCGTTACCAACGGTATCGATATGGAATCGCTTGAACAAACCGTCAAAGCCATTCAAGCCGATCCGGAACAGGGTCAATGCGTTTTTCGTGCCCGCAACCGGTGGGTTTCCGGCGGACACAATCAGACGCATATCACCTGTTTCAAATGTCTGGGTGGTGAGCAATCGCACCGGCAGCCGTTTGATCTGCACGCCGATGAGCCGCAGGCCCTGGGCGGTACGGACCAGGGCGCCAATCCGGTTGAACATTTGCTCAACGCCCTGGCGGCTTGCGTGACGACGAGTCTGGTGGCCCACGCCGCCGTGCGCGGCATTGCGATTGAATACCTCAAATCACAGCTTGACGGCCGGATCGACTTGCGGGGCTTTTTGGGGCTGGATCCTGATGTGCCCAAAGGCTATCAGCATATCCGTATTCATTTCAGCGTTAAAACAGCGCCCGAAAACCTGCCCAAACTCAAAGAATTAGCCGCGTTTTCTCCCGTTTACAACACGCTGATTCACGGCACGCGGGTTGATATTGAGATTTCGCCGAAATCCTGAGCCAAAGCGAAAAAGCGAATTGTGCAGGTCTGCGAGCCTACGGAAACAGGCTTTCAAGGGCCGAATGGAATTGGCCGAAGGCCTCGGCGACGGCCTGACTTGTCGCCTCAACGATTTGTTCGGCGGTGGGGTTGCTCGGCACATCGACCGCCGCCTCAAAGGATTCGTTCAGCAGAATCCGGCTGCATCGGCAGGAGCGGTCGTGCGCCGTGATGGCAAACCGCAAGCGCACATAGGCCGACGGTGAATCAGGGTTGCGAAAATCGGCGTACAGCGCTTCCAGATGCGGCTCAAGGATCAGTCTTTCCGTCTGGTCTTCCGTTGCGGTATCCGGGCAAAGTACCACGCCGACCGCCGGCAGCCATGCGACCAGCGCTTCGCCGATCTGTTGGTCGCCCGGCACAAGAAACTGATTGTAATAGTCCCGCTGGTAGGCTGTTTCGCTGGTGCGATAGATGAGGCTCGTGCCCGAAAACGGCGACTGTACAGACATCGGCCGCACACGAAAACAAACTGCCGGCGACAGGCGCTGCGGCTGCGATTCCGGCTGAATATCCAGCAGATAAAACGCCTTGGCCGGCGGGGGTTGACGAAGCGGGCTGCATCCCGCCGCAGACAACAGGAGTAAAAAAAATCCAACACTCCGGATACATGTTGAGGGTCTCATTGGACAAGCTCCGATTTTTCCGGCGGGGCGGCAAACAGCACTCGCGCTGGATTGTCTTTAATACTGTCCGAAACCTGCCGCAGGTTGTGCACAAGAATTTTAAGATTGGCCATTACCGCATCAATATCTATTTCGTGTCGCTCAAGCAGCTCATCGATGTGGGCCAGTGTTTGACTGAAGGCCTCTACCGCCTGAGGGATGTTGCCGGGCATCGGTTCGTCGGTCTGGTTGAGCAGCGATTGGATATGTCGGTTGGTTGTCTTTATATCCTCCATCACCTCCACCATTGCCTCGCGAATTTGACCTACGTTGGCGTCGTGCAGCGTGGTCTCAATGGCCTCGAAGGTGCTGTTTAATTGGGCAAACAGACCTTCAAAATCAATCTGCTCAAGCCGTTGAAAGACACTTTCCACCGCATGCGTAAAACTGGTAAACAGACTCGGCGTCGAAGAAATATAAATGTGTTTGGGCGCCCACGGCACGTGCAGTTCGGGGTTGCGCTGCGGATCGACGTAATCGGCCTCAATAAACGACAGTCCGGTAATCCCCTGATAACTCAGTTTGAACCGCAGTCCCAGCGAGACCTGATTGCGCAGCATCGCGGTTATCATGGCCGGATCGTGGTCCAGCCCCGGAAACTTGCGCGGATCGATGGCCATGACCACCATCACATACCGTCCGAATTGCCGAAACTCGGGACTGTCCGGGGCCATCGGATATTCAACCTGAACAAAGGTAATCCGCTCAACCCGGCCGATGTTGACCCCTCGATGCAGCACCGCCGAGCCGACGCTCAGTCCCTGTACGGATTCGTCGATATACGTTTCCACCCGCACCACCTCTCCGCGGAGCACATCGGCCCCGACATACAGCAGCCCGGCCACCAGTCCGGCCGCACACACCAGTACGAACAAACCCACCTTAAAATATGTCGCTTTCTGCTTCACGTGTTTCTTCCATTCAAGCCGGTTCCGATGGGGCCCTCTGTCGCCGTCTTCAGACTTCGATTAAAAAAGCGCCAGGCTGCTGCATTGGAACGGTCATTTTTAAGTTCTTCGGGCCGTCCTTCGGCGATAATGCCTTTGGCCTGCTTGTCCAGCATAATCACTCGACCGTTCAATGTAAAGACACTTGCCAGTTCGTGGGTCACGATGACAAAGGTTACGCCGAGGACGTCGGACAAATGCACGATCAATTCATCCAGTTGAGCGGCGGTAATCGGATCCAGTCCCGCCGACGGCTCATCCAGACAGAGGATTTTCGGATCCAGCGCCATCGCCCGTGCCAGAGCGGCCCGTTTTTGCATCCCGCCGGAAAGCTGTGCCGGCAAAAGGTCCTCGCAGCCGCCCAGCCCCACCAGACGAAGCTTGGAACCGGCAATCCAGCGAATCGCCGCGTTGGGCAGGCTCGTAAACTCTTCCAGCGGCAGGGCAATGTTTTCCAGTACCGTCATCGAGCCGAACAGCGCTCCGCTCTGAAACGCCACGCCGATATGCGACAAAATGGATCGCCGCTCGGATTCGCTGGCGCCGGTCAGCTCCTGTCCGAGGATGTGGATGTGTCCGTCCATCGGCTCCTGCAGTCCGATCAGATGCCGAAGCAGGGTGCTTTTGCCGCAGCCCGAACCGCCGAGAATAATGAAAATCTCGCCCGCCTTGACAGAGAACGAGACCTCCTTGAGCACCGGCGTTCCGTTAAACCCCGCTGTCAGCCGGTCAACCCGGATGATGGTTTCTGTCTCTGTCATGGGACATCGCTCATTGTGTTTACAGGGCGACTCTGTGCAACCGCTTGGCCGCGATTGTGATCTATTGTACCGTGTTTAATGGCGGGGGTGAAACTTTTTATGGATGGTTTTGAGCCGGTCCTGATCCACGTGGGTGTAAATTTGTGTGGTGCGAATATCGGCATGGCCCAGCATCTCCTGCAACGACCGCAGATCGGCCCCCCCGGCCAGCAGATGCGTCGCAAAACAGTGCCGCAGGGTATGAACGGTCAGGTTTTTCGGCATCCCCGCGCGAAGGGCGTATTTCTTGACCACCCGCCACAAATTGGTGCGATCCAGTCCGTGGCCGGTACGCGAGAGAAACAGCGTCTCCGGACTATGGGCCTTGAGCAGGGCGGGCCGCTGCTGCAAAAGATACTCTTTCAGATAGCCGCCGGCGGTTTTGCCGAGGGGCACAATCCGTTCTTTGCCCCCCTTACCGAAACAGCGGACATAGCCTATCTCCAGGTTGACATCCTTGGCCCGCATCCCGGTCACTTCCCCGGCTCGTGCGCCGGTGGCATACAGCAGATAGAGCATCGCCTTGTCGCGAAAAAAATAGGGATCGTCCGGCTGCGGGGCGTCCAGCAGCCGCAGTACCTGTTCTTTGCCGCAGACACTGGGCAGCCGCTTCCAGAGTTTCGGGCCTTCCAGTGCGTCGGTAAAATCATCCTGTGCCGCCCCGGTCATCAGCCCGAATCGCAGCAGCATCTTAATCGCCACCAGCGACCGGCTCAGGCTGTTTTCACGCAGGCCGTTGCGGGCAAGCTGCTGAAGGTAGCCATACACCGTTACCGCGGACAGGCCGTCAATCTGGTTGATATCTTTTTGGGTACAATAAGCGCAGAATTTCAATAAATCTCGCCCATACGCCAGCAGCGTATTGGCCGACAGCCCCGCCTCCACGGTCATATAATCCATAAACCGCGCCACGGCCGTGCCCAGCGGATATACCGCCAGCTTGGTTTTGAGCGATTGAACCTGATTGTTTAGCATACAATGTCCATTATCAGCATTCCTATACCGTTTTATCGGCGACTTGACGCCCCAAGGTTGAATGGATTCGCGATTGCCAATAAAATCCAAGACAGGCTCTTGAGGAGGCGATCAAAACCGGATACAATCCGACGGATACCTGATTTAAGGAAACCCGAAAATGACATATCGCACAGGAATAGGCTTATTAGGGCTGCTTGCGACGTTTATGGCCGGATGCGGCGGTTCAGTACGTACCGAGACGGCAGCGGATGGCTTGATCGTATCGGACAAGGCCGCTGCGCTGGCGGCGGCTGAGCAGACGCTGCGCCGGATGCAATTTGTTATCGAAAAATATGACATTGAGGCCGGCTATATTCGTACGCGCCCGCTCCGTGCGGGGCAGTTTTTTGAACCGTGGCGTCAGGACAACGCTTCGGCTGCGGCCTTTGCCCGAGCCAATCTGGACAGCCTTCGCCGCACGGCGGAGGTCTTTGTCGAGCCGGACGACGGCCGGATGCGGCTGCGTTGCGTCATTGCCGTGGAAAAACTTTCCATTCCGCCCCGACCGATTCGACGAATGGCGCACCTGACGAATATGTACACCGACAGCACCCAGCGCGTTCAGACGCTGGCCGTCGGACGCGAGGCCGCCGAGCAAATCGAGTGGATTGACATCGGTCCGGATGAAGCCTTGCAGCGCTATATCACCGCACAAATTGAACGGCGGTTGTAAGATATCAGTTCCTGTGCCGTATTGAGCGGTGAGAATGAAGATTTCGTTCACAGTCGGAATGCCCCCGACGTGCAGAGGATTGAAAGTACACGTTTTTTGACCATTGAGTTTTTGAGACGCAAAGTATGCTCGGTTCGATAGCAGGTGACATTATCGGCTCAGTCTATGAATCTTGTCCGATCAAAACGATGGACTTTGCATTGTTTGAGCCGGGCTGTGTGTTTACCGATGATACGGTAATGACTGTGGCTACCGCCTGGGCCATTCTCAACCGTGTCGGCTATGCCGAGGCTTATAAAAACTTCGGCAGACGGTATCCGGGGCGGGGCTATGGTGAGACTTTTGGGCGGTGGCTTATGTCCGACTCGATGCCGGCTTACAACAGTTGGGGCAACGGTTCGGCCATGCGAGTCAGCCCGGTCGGGTTTGCCTGTCAGACCATGGATGCGGTTTTGGATCAAGCCCGGCAAACCGCGGAGGTGACCCACAATCATCCCGAAGGGATCAAAGGCGCCCAAGCGGTGGCGCTGTCGGTTTTTCTTGCTCGCCAGAGCAACGACAAGGCTGTTATCAAGCGGGAAATCGCCTCCCGATTCGGTTATGACTTAAATCGCACGATCGACCAAATCAGGCCGGCCTACGGGTTTGATGTCAGTTGCCAAGGCACTGTTCCTGAGGCGATTGTTGCCTTTCTGGAATCGGACGATTTCGAGCACGCTGTTCGACTGGCGGTTTCATTGGGGGCAGACAGCGATACGTTGGCCTGTATCACCGGCGGGATTGCCGAGGCTTATTATAAGACGATTCCTGAATGGATTGCGGAACAGACACGGCGACGATTGCCGCAGGAATTTTTGAATATCATAGAGCAGTTCAGAGAACTGTTTTTCAATGAATCAGATAATGATAAAGACCCCGAAGTTTAAGATGCGAAGACAGACCTATACGATAGAAAGGTGATGCAATGCGAGTATTGGTATGCGGCGGCGCCGGCTATATCGGCAGCAATATGACGGCGATGCTGGCGCAGAACGGCTGCGAACCGATTGTACTGGACAACCTGAGCAAAGGTCACCGCTCGGCCGTGCGCGATGCGCGTTTTGTGTTGGGCGATTTCGGCGATTATGATTTTACCGTGGAGGTGCTGCGCAAGTACGGCATCGAGGCGGTGATGCATTTTGCGGCGTTTATCGAAGTGGCCGAGTCGGTCTCTCAGCCGCTGCGGTATTATGACAACAACGTCAGCCGGACGCGCACTTTGCTGGCGGCGATGGAAACCGTCGGCGTGCAGAAGTTCGTCTTCAGCAGTACCGCTGCGGTCTATGGCATGCCCGATACTGTTCCTATTACTGAACAGACGCCCAAAATGCCTATCAATCCCTACGGCCAGACGAAATGGGCTGTTGAGCGGATGTGCCACTTTCAAAGCCAAACCGGCAGGCTGCGGTATGCGGCGCTGCGATATTTTAACGCCTGCGGCGCCGGATTGAATGCCGCGCTTGGCGAGGATCACCACCCCGAATCGCATCTGATTCCGCTGATTATTCAGGCCGCGATGGGCAAACGCGATCATATCGCCATTTACGGCACGGACTACCCGACCGAGGACGGCACCTGCGTGCGCGACTATATCCACGTGGAGGATTTGTGCAGAGCACACCTGCTGGCGCTGGATAAACTCAACGACAGCGATGAACTGGTTTATAACCTCGGCAACGGCAAGGGCCACACCGTCCGGCAGGTCATCGACACCGTTCGCAGGGTTTCGGGCAGAGACTTTAAGGTCGTCGAAACAGACCGCCGGCCGGGCGATCCGCCCGTACTGACCGCCGATGCGACCAAAGCCCGAACCGAACTCGGCTGGAAGACGGATTACCCCGATCTGGAAACCATCGTCCAAAGCGCCTGGCAGTTTCATAACGAACATCCCGACGGTTACGGAGATTAAAAAGTGGGGCAACAGTGAACATACTTTTAGACTCTGGAGACAGGATCGTGAAAAAGACACAGCGCAAGGCGATTGATTTTCTCAAACAGTACCGGATGGACCCGCTGGATGTGGATTTTACAGAGAACATCGCAATGTTCCTGGAACAGATGGAACTCGGTCTGGCCGGTCGCAAGAGCAGTACGCTGGATATGATTCCGACGTATCTGACGGCGGAAAATGACGTGCCGAGCCATAAGCGTGTGATTGTGGCCGACGCCGGCGGGACCAATTTTCGCGTGGCGACCGTGTATTTTGACGAGAACAACACGCCTGTCATTGAGAATCTGAAAAAATTCACCATGCCCGGCGTCGAGCGCAAACTCAACAAGACCGAGTTTTTCAACGCGATGGCCGAGTATTTTCGCCATGTCGCCGATGCGTCCGAGAAGATGGGGTTTTGCTTTTCCTATCCCGTAGAGATTCAGCCGAGCAAAGACGGCCGGATGATACGTTTCTCAAAAGAAATCAAGGTAACCGGCGTCGAAGGGCAGCTCGTCGGCGACCATCTGAACCAGGCGCTGGCGGCGATGGGGCTGCCGGGGCGCAAACGCATCGTGCTGCTCAACGATACCGTCGCGACGCTGCTGGCGGGTGTGGGCTATCAGAATCGCGTCTTTGACGGCTTTATCGGCTTTATCCTCGGCACGGGAACCAACTGCGCGTATATGGAACAGAACGCCAACATCACAAAGAACAAAGCCCTCGATCCGACGGGCACACAGATTATCAACACGGAATCCGGCGGCATGGGCAAAGGCTACCGCGGCAAACTCGATGTGCGGTTTGACAAGACCACGGTTAACCCCGGCGTCAATGTCTTTGAAAAAATGATCTCCGGCGCCTATCTGGGGCCGCTGTGTCTGTTTGTTTTGCAGCAGGCCGGCGCCGACGGGCTGTTCAGCAAGCCCGCCGCGGCGATCTTAAAGACCCTTTCGGATTTGGACACGCGGGAGATGAACAGGTTTCTGCTGTATCCTTACGGCGATAACCCGCTGGCCGAGGTGTGCAAACGGGGCAGCGACGCGGATACGCTGACCGCCTGGTTCCTCGCCGACCGGCTCACCGAGCGGGCCGCCAAACTCTCGGCCGTGAACCTGGCGGCCATGGCCCTCAAGAGCGGTCGCGGCGCCGACCCGACCCGTCCGATCTGCATCGTCGCCGAGGGAACGACCTTCTATAAAATGAAGTCGCTCAAATCTCGCATCGAGTATTACCTCAAACACGTCCTCGAAAATAAAAAGAGCATCTATACCGACATTATTCACGTTGACAACGCCACCCTCATCGGCGCTGCTATCGCGGGATTGACGAATTGAAATTTTTTTTGGGCAAACTCGGTTTTTTTCGCCGACAAAACACCTTTTAACCGCGGTTTTTGAAGTTTGCGGTTAATAGCGCCCGTCTTTCTGATATAATAATACAGTGAGTATTATAGGGAACGGGTGATTCTGCTTGCTCAAAATGGACAGAAAAGGTCATTTAAATTCAGACCAGTTCGTCAGACTGGTAACGCAAAATCAAAAGAAAATTCTTGCGTTTATATTATACTATGTCCCGATTTATTCAGACGCCGAGGATGTTCTTCAGGAAACTCTTGCGACATTATGGAGGAAGTTTGATGACTACGAGATCGGCACCGATTTTCTCGTTTGGGGCATCACGGTGGCCCGGTATGAAGTCCTGCGTTATTATCGTTCGCGCAAGACGGCGGGAAAATTCCATTTTGATGAACGTCTGCAGGAAGTCATCGAATCCGAATCCCCCTCGTGTCTGGATCGATTCGACGAGCGGATTGACACCCTGCGAATATGTCTGAAAAAATTGAACAGCAGCGAGACGACGCTTTTGAAAATGCGCTATGAACAGGAATTGACCTTCGCCAAAATCGGACATCGCCTGGGCTTGTCCTCGGTGGCGGTGTTTAAGCGAATCGGGAAAATTCACGAACGTCTTGTGCATTGTATTCGTTTGCATTTTGCCGGCGAGGAGGGCGTGTGAATCAGCATCTGAACAATCCGTCCCGTGCCGCGGCGTTGACCCTGAAGTCTCTGGAAGGGTTAATTTCCGAAGAGGAACGACGGGAATTGGCGGCGCTTCTGGCTGCGGACGCTTCCGCCCGCGCGACCTACTATGACAGTATCGCCGCGTACATCGGACTGAATTTTATGGGGATTCTCTCGGAGCTGGACGCGGCGGATTCGGCGTTTCTTGACCAGCGATTGTGGAAAGCGCTGTCCGAAAGCGAAAAAAGCGCCCCCGCTGTGTCCGTGGACAAACCATCCGACAGGCCGCTTGTCGTGCCGATTGAACGCATCCAACGTGAAAAAACCGCCTATCGCTTCAACAAAGTCTCCTTTTATACGGCGATTGCGTCTTTGGCGGCGCTGGTGTTCCTGCTGGTCTTTATTCGGTTTGCTCCGATTACCGTGCCGCGGGATGTGGCCACTCTCACCGACAGCCTGAACGCCCAGTGGGATGAATCCGGCGGTCCCCTCAAGAACGGGATGCGGCTGATGACCAATGTCGATCCGATGCTGTTGCGAAAAGGCATCGTGCAGATTCTGTTTGACAATAACGCCCGCGTGACGATTGAAGGGCCGGCGGAATTCGGAATTTTGGATAATGACCGACTTAAACTGAATTACGGTCGGGTCTATGCGGTGGCGCCCAAAGAGGCGATGGGATTTTCAGTCGTCACGCCGAATGCGTTAATTATCGATTTGGGCACCGAGTTCGGCGTCCAGGCCGACCTGTACGGCAGCACTGAGCTGCACGTTCTTCAGGGACGAACCACTCTCGTCGCCGGTCGATCGAAAGACAAGGTCAGTCTGGTCGTCGATGAGGGCGCGGCCAAACGGATTCTAAGAAGCGCCTCCGAGGTGGTCGATATTACATTGGATGAGCAGATTTTTGCGCGTCATATCGATTCCCAAACGAATTTTGTCTGGCGGGGAGAGTCTGTGCTCGATCTGGCCGATCTGGTCGGCGGCGGCAACGGCTTCGGCACGGGACAGATCGAATCGGCCATCGACCCGCTGACCGGTACACACGGGATGTATCGTTCCCTGGATCGCCGCAGCGACGGACGCTATGTATCGGTCGATGGGAATCCGTATATTGACGGCGTCTTCGTTCCGCAAGGCGCGCAACCTCAGATGGTTAGCTCAGTCGGGCATATTTTTGAAGAATGTCCGCCGACCAACGGCGTTTATTACGTCGAAATCATCCACGGCTCAGGACGCTATCTGGCGGATTACCAACCTGATGAACCGTTGGGACAATTAGGCGGCAAAGTGTACGGCGAGCCCGATTATCCGAGCTTGTTTATGCACGCCAACACGGGCATTACCTTTGATCTGGATGCGATTCGCTCCGCGACGCCGGGCGTATCCGTAACCGGTTTTACCGCCGAGGCCGGCTTGTCGTCCCGGTCTCCGCGGCAGGGCAATGCGGATTTCTGGGTGCTGGTCGATGGTCAGGTGCGATTCAGTCGCCGCAACGTCCGCGACAAAGGACAGGTCTTTGACATCGCCGTGCCGTTGAACAAGACGGATCGCTTTCTGACGCTTGCGACGACCGACGGAGGCGATGTCGATCGGCCGGGCACGGAATTCGGTCTGGCCACGGATTCAGACTGGTGCGTGTTTGCACGGCCTGTGTTGGAATTGGTGGAAGGGTAGTTAAGGTTGGTCGGAAAATGGACGACTCAAAAAAAGATAGAATAGCTATATTTCAACAGGTGGTCTGTTGAAATGAGAATGATGTTTTTTTGTGGAGGTTACATGATGAAAAGTAAAGTATTGATGGTGTTGATGGCGGCAAGCATCTGCGCGCTGAGCGCTCATGCCGGAACCGTGGCCTATTGGCGGTTTGAGGAAGGCCCGGCCGGCGCTCAGGTCTCACACGGCGGACTGCCCGACGGGGAGTTTTATCCGGGCGTCGTCGATGTCAGCGGCAGCAACAACAACTTGTCCGTCTGGAATGAGAGCTGGGCCGGCTATGTCTATAGCAGCGATGTGGCCTATTCGTCGGTTCCGCTGAACGGCTTTGAAAACAACTACAGCGTCAAGAATTCCGGCGGCTATCCGGCGATGTGGACGGACTCCAGCTCCAGTATCAGCCAGATGACCCCGGCGGCCTTTACCATCGAAGCCACCTTCAAGCTGGAAAACGGCGGCTACAAGACCATCGTCGGACGCGACAGCCGCGGTTCGGTCACCCAGGGTGAAAACCCCAACGCCGATTTGGCGGCGCTGTATTTCCAGACCGTTCCGAACAATGGTTTGGCCATCAAGTTCTGTGATGTGTCGGGCTATTGGCACGAGGCGATTGCGCCGGAGAATTCCTACATCGGCTTTGATTGGGGATCCGATCCGGATGGCCTTCAGGCGCCGTGGTACAGCATGGCCGCGGTCAGCGACGG
>DSDR01000086.1 GCA_011048645.1 Phycisphaerales bacterium | reverse complement strand
CGAAAAACGTATCACGGTTGTTGATATGTTTAAGTTAGCCCGAAGACCGGTTTGACCGATACAACGGCGTAACGTAATTTTTACGAAGGGAAAGGTCTGGCAAGCGTGTCTTGAAAGTCGATAACCATGAGCCGAATGAACTGGACAATTCTGGCGTTGTTGCTGATGATTCCCGGTGCAGTGGGGCTGGGGTGGGGGACGATGCAAAATCGCCAAGCCGCCGGGACAATTGAGCAGGCCCCCTCAGCCGACGAATATCTTGCGATGTATGCCCAGTGGTCACGGTTGTCGCCTGCGGAGAAAGCCGAAAACCCATGGGGGCAGGGTCCATACGGTGGACCCGACATACAAAAGCGACTGCGAGAACATCAGCAGCCTCGTCTTGAAGCGGATTTACCCGATCTTGACGCGGGACTGAAGACATACCCGCCCCAGCTTGCCGATGTTTTGTACGGCCCGAACTGGGAGCAGCGGCTGGCCGATTTCCAGCGGGCGCGTGAAATACGCAATCTGGTGACGACCGCATCGGGGATTTTGTTGTTTGCGGGGGGGCTGTTGTTTTGCGGCGGACTGGTCCGGTATGCGGTCGTACGGGTTCTGTATAAAGATCAAACAGAGCAGACGTCAGAGGAAATTCAGGCATTTGAGGAAACCGAGATGATCAATGAGGGCGTCAAAAAGCCCGCCGGCAAGGCATCGGATCGTCCATCCGATTCCGCCATGGCGCAAACGCCGGCCGCTCCGGTCAAATCCGTCGTGAAGTCCGCCGAAAGCTGCGGCTATTTTGAATCCGCGGAGAATCATCAAAAACAGGCCGCGATGTCCGCTATGGCCACACCGATGCCTGCTGCTCGGCCTTCGGGGGATTTCGCGGCGTCGGTGTCTTTGGTTGATTCATCTTCGGCGCCGCAGAGTCGATCGTATTTTGGCTGGGAAATGGATACTCAGGAAGATGACCCGGCGCTCTCGACACTGATGACGACACACCCCGTTACTCATGAACTGACGGAATTGACCGAAGAAGTCTCGGCGATTCGTCAATACGCCGCCGCTCAGCAGGATCAAATCCGTAAGTTCCAGGATGGGTACGACTGGATGATTATCCGCCGGTTTTGTATGCGAATCATTCGCTGTATTGACAATCTGGACGATCGGCTGGCCAAACTTGACCCCGAAGAACAAACCCTGCAAAGCTGTCTGGAAGACATTCGTGATGAATTGATTTTTGCGCTGGAGTCCAGCGGTGTTGAGCAGTTCAGTCCCGAAGTGAAAACGCCTTTCAAAGGGCTTGAAAAATACGTCGAGGCGGTGCATCAGCGTGTTCCTGTTTCGAATGCGGATTGGGCGGGAACCGTTGCCGAGATTGTTCGCCCCGGCTATCAATATTTGATCAACGATGACGAGGTAAAAATTGTGCGTTGTGCACAGGTCAAACTGTACGACGCAGCGGAAACTGAAGCTTAAAGGAAACAACCATGGGAACGATTGCAGGAATCGACTTGGGAACAACATTTTCAGCGCTGGCTCGATTGAATGAGATCGGCCGGCCGCAGATTGTCCCCAACAGTGAAGGCGAGCGCATTACGCCCTCGGCGGTGTATTTTGACGACGAAGAGGCCGGCGCCATTCGCGTCGGTCTGGAAGCGCTGAATTGCCGTCAGCTCAATCCTGAACGCACCGTTCGCTGGGTCAAGCGGTATATGGGCGATTCGAACTGGAAAAAGAGCATCGACGGGCGCGAGTGGACGCCTCAGGAAATTTCCAGCCTGATTCTCAAGAAACTCTGTCAGGACGGCGCTATTGAAAACGACCCGATTCAGGATGTGGTCATTTCCGTGCCTGCGCATTTTGACGAGGTACGCCGCAAGGCCACCATGGACGCCGGGACGCTGGCCGGGCTGAATGTGATCGGCATTGTCAATGAGCCGGTGGCCGCAGCGCTCTATTACGCCACCACGCAGACCGTCAACGGACGCGTGCTGGTCTATGACCTCGGCGGCGGGACTTTCGATGTGACCATTCTCGATATTGACGGCCGGGATATGAATATCGTATGCAGTCAGGGCGATCACGCCCTGGGCGGCGTGGATTTTGACCGCAAGCTGCTGGAGGTGTTCGAGCAGTTGTACCGTGAGGAATACAAGACCGAGTTGATTCAGTCCGAGCAGGATCGCGCGCGGTATGAAGACGAAGCCGAGGATGTGAAAAAGACGCTCTCTCGGCGTCCGACGGCCCGTCGCATTTTGTACGGACCGGCCGGCAGCCTGCGGATTGAAATCACCCGCGAGCAGTATGAAAAAGCCATCGAACCGCTTATTTCACGAACCGAGATTTTGATTGAAGTGGCGCTGGAAGAAGCCAAATCCAAGGTCGGCGACATCAATCAGGTGCTGCTGGTCGGCGGCAGCACACGGATGCCCGTGGTGCACAAACGGCTGACCGAAAAATTCGGTTTTGCCCCGGAAAACGCCGTCAATGTCGATGAATGTGTCGCGCTGGGAGCGGCCATTCACGCCGGCCTGACGCTGCTGCGCGATGAGCCGAGCAAGGTTTCGGCGGGAATTACGGCGGGGCTGCGCGATGTCAAACTCAAAGATGTCTGCAATCACAGTTACGGAACGATTTGCGCCCCAATGGACGAAGAAACCGGACGTCCGACCATTCGCAACACCATTCTTTTGAAAAAGAATACGCCGCTGCCCTGTGAGGCAACGCAGACGTTTTATACGATGGCCGAAGGCCAAACCGAACTTCAGATCATTGTCACGCAGGGCGAAGATGAGGACCCCGAATTTGTCAATCGGATTGCGACGGAAATCTTCGAACTGCCGCCGGATCGACCGGCCAATCGCCCGATTCGCGTGCGGTACAGTTATGATGTCAACCAGCGGATGCACTGCACATTTCTGGATGAAGATTCTGGTCGATCGCTTGAGGTCGAATTTTGCGTCGGTGAGAAAGGACGAATGAAACCGGCCAACGTGGAACAGACCGCCGAAGAATTGAATACCTACAAGGTGCAGTAACGATTGATTTTTGATAAATTGACCGAGATCAAAAAGGACAAGGCGTTATGACAGTGGAATGGGTAGGCAGGCAGATGACGTTGGCGGGGCGGCTTGGCGCTGCTGCACTGCGCAGACTCATACGTTGCCGCTGGCCGTCGCTGCCCGGAACACGTTTCCACTGTCGGGCGAAACAGATCATTGATGAGTCCTGTCCGCCGTATGAAGATCACTTTTTGTGCGTTCAGGTTTTCGGGCGTTTTGTTGTGCCTCGTGAGCATCCGGAGACGGACGTCTGTGTTGAGTTGCTGGATATAACCGACGGCGCCGGTCGGGCGGAACAGGTTCTGTCGACTGCGCCTCAGTGGCAGCGTCCCGATTCGCCGGTGTTTTATTACCGAGCGCATTACGGCGCCGTTGCGGGCAAACGGATTGTGTTCTCAAAACCGATCACCATTGCTAAAATCCCGTTGCATCTGCTTCGCTTTGCCCGACGCGGACGCCGCAAAATTCAGGTTTTGGCGGGGATGATCGATCGCGAAAAAGGGCAGATTCTTGCACGGGCCGATACCTGTATGGAATATGTCGTGTGCGGCGAAGGATACGCCGAGATTCAGGAACGACGTGAAGCGGTATTGCGGGCGTGCGTGGAGCTTGCCTGCGCGGTGGCGGCTGATGAGCCGTTTATCCCGTGCGTTGCCGAAGTCATCGGCGACTGGATCGCGGATAAAACGCGGCGTTTTACGCCTCGAAGCGATTTACTCGAACCGCTGGGCCGGCTTGAAGCCTCCAAGGGAACATTCGATACCGCCGGGGCGTGCGAGGGTATCCTTGCTTGGGGACAAAAAGCCGATGCCATCGAGGCGATGGATCTTGCCCTGCAGGTTGCCGCGCTGTATGCGTCGCCGTCCGCCCGACAGGAGCAGTTGCTTTGGGAGCTGTCCGACGGCCTGGAGCTTTCACAGGAACGATTCGGCGCGCTGTGTCAGAAACGGCTGCTGACGGACAATTGTTCGATTGAGCGATGGCGGCTGCTGTTGGGGATTCGCCGGGAGCTGTCTCCTGAGCAGTTGCGGCGGCTGATCAATGAAGAATATCGCAAGTGGAACGCCCGTATCACACACGCCGATCCGCGGATACGTCGCCAGGCCGATATCATTCTGTCTCTCATTGCTGACGTTCGCAGCCGACAGCAGGCGGTTTCTTGTTCATAGCGCAAATGTCAATTTGTTCCTGATTGCCTTCTGTTTTTTCAACGTGGCCTACTCGGCCTTAGGTTTTGCGCACTGCGTTTGATGGATTTGATTGCACAGATCGCAGAGTTGATCGACCGCAAGCGTCAATTCCTGTAAAGACGATCCGCCCTCTCGAAGAGAATTCAGCATCGCGTCCGCTTTCTCGGTCAATGTGCTCTGGCCGGTGGTTTGACCGATTTCAGAGAACAATTCGGCAAATCGTGCCAGCAGATCCATATCCGAATGCATCAAGACTTCACGAGCGCCGTGTGCCAGTTCCGGCAGTTGCTTGAGCAGCGACTCGACACAAGCCATATCCTGTTCCGATAGGTCCGAGTCCCTCACAGCAGGGCGGGCGGGACTGGTTTGTTCAGGAAGGTAATGACTGATGACGGTATAAAGCTGATCCCGCGACAGCGGGCGACTCAGACATTCGTCAAACCCCATCTGTCGCCACGTCCTGGCCGGTTCGTCGTCCCGGTCGGCCACGAGTATGAGAGGAATTTCAGGCAATTGATACCGAATCGTATGCACCAGCGTTTTGACTTGCTCAAATCCCAGTCCCTCGTCCAGAAAAATCAGATCAAAAGTCTGTTCATCGAGACATTCAAGCACCTGTTCGGCTGTTCCGGCAAGCTGGACGTCCAGCCCGAACCGGCGCATCATCAACGCCAGGGTCAACTGACTCGGGAACGCCTTTTCCGCCAGCAGAATATGTCCGCAGGCGGCGTTGGCATCCTCGTCTCGGCGCATCGGCCGCAGGCCCAGCGAGGTCGGGCCGTGCTCAGCGGTCCTGGGCACAAACAGCGGCAGCGTCAGCGAAAACGTCGATCCCTGGCCGGCCTCACTGACCAGGCGAACATCGCCGCCGAGCAGTCCGGCCAGCCGGCGCGTGATCGCAAGTCCCAGCCCTGTTCCGCCGTATTGTCGGCACGTGGAAATATCCGCCTGTGCAAACGACTTGAAGATGATGTCCTGTTTGTCCGGCGAAATGCCGATGCCCGTGTCTTCCACATCGAAACGAACGCAGGGCTGTTCAGCGCGATTGTCTGACCGAACGCGCAGGGCGATATGTCCCGTGTCGGTGAATTTGATCGCGTTGCCGATCAGGTTGATCAAACATTGTTTCAGTCGCGTCGGGTCGGTAAAAAATGTCTTCGGCAAACAGTCATCCATTTGTATGATAAAGTCCAGCCCCTTTTTCCTTGCCTGCGTTTCCATCATCACGCGGATTTCCTGAACAAGCTCCGCGATAGCACAGGAAATCACTTCGATTTTTAGTTTGCCGGCCTCGATCCGCGAAAAATCCAGAATATCGTTGATCAAATCAAGCAGTCCTTTGGCGGCCTGATGAATGGTTTTAACGTACTCCTGCTGTTCTTCGTCCAGCTTGGTGTCCATTAAAATCTCGGTAAAGCCGATGATTGAATTCATTGGCGTGCGTATGTCGTGGCTGGAACTGGCCAGCAGTTCGCTTTTGGCCTGATTGGAGCGGGTTGCCTTTTCCGCCAGCAGACGCGCCTGTTCGGTGGCGGCCTTAAGATGACGATTGGTTTGCTCAAGCTGCGATTTGGCTTTGAGCAGGTCGTCTTCTGCGCGTTTCTTGTCCGTGATGTCTATCGCAAAAACCATCACCCCGGTAATGCGTCCGTTTTCATCGCGCAGAGGAATACGATCCACCAGCGCCCAGCGTTTCAAACCGTTGTAGGCGGTAAATGAACGCAATTGCCCCAGCAGCGGCCGTCCGGTTTCCATGACTTCAAGATCCTGCTGCAAAGCGCGCTTGGCGCCGTCGGGAAATAGTTCGTAGTAGTTTTTTCCCACCAGACTGCGGATACTCATGCCCACCGAATCAGCGGCGCACTGGTTGACCTTCAGAATCCGACCGGAACGATCGCGATACCAGATCATCGCCGGCACCGAATCAAAAATGGCCAGATATTCCCGACGTGTTTTCTTGAGCTTCTGGATAAGCTGCTGTTTGCCTTCAAGCGACTGTTTGAGAGTCTCCTGTGTGTCGCTCAACTCTTGCTGCAATGTCTTGTCCGTTGTTGTTTCAGAGTGTTTCACCCGCATATTCCCTCAGCATCTGTTGTTGCCATGCCGCCTCAGTCGGCATTTTGATCATTGTTTGTCCTGAACAAGTACAAAAAGGAGCGATTCAGGGATTGAATCGCCCCACTCTGCATAAACATAACCTGTAAACTTTTTGAAAGGAGACTGCATTATTCCTTAAACAATCAAGCAGGCGGCGCTTTGTGCGACACCTTGGTTACATTGTTCAGTGTATATTATCGGGAAAGATTGCAGCGGACATTAGTGGGAATTTTACCCAATTTAGCAGGGAAGATTACCCATCAAGCGGGAATGGTTTACATTCCGCCTCAGGGTGTTGTCAAGCCTTCGCGCATCGCATATTTCGTTAACCCGGCCACGTTACGGATGCCCAGTTTTTCCATAATATGCTCGCGATGCGAATCGACGGTTTTAGGGCTGAGGTGGAGAATTTTTGCGATTTCTTTGGTCGTATGCCCCTCGGACACAAGCTGAAGTACTTCGCGCTCACGGCTGCTCAAGCCGTCGCTTTCGGCCGCCTTGGGATTGGTGAGCATATTGATATAGTCGGAGAAAACGACTTTCGAGATGTGTCGGCATAAAAATATTTGTCCCTGAAGCATCGTGCCAATGCCCTCTTTCAGTTCGGAAAAGGCCGATTCCTTGAGCATATATCCGCTGGCGCCGGCTTTGATCATTTTGGCTACAATCGTGCCGTCGGAGTGGGTGGACAAGGCCATTATTTTGAGAGCGGGCCGTTGTTCCTTCATTTGGCGCGTGGCCTCGATGCCGTTGAGATTCGGCATTCCAATATCCATAATGACCACATCCGGGTCCAGTTGTTCGACAAGCTCAACCGCTGCGCGACCATTGGCGGCCTGGCCGACGACTTCAATATCTTCACATTTACGAAGCAGCGCGCACATCCCTTCGCGCATGATTTCGTGATCATCAACCAGTATCACACGTACCGCCATAGTTCTTCCCTCAAAGAATCGTTTCAGGATTCTGTTAGCATTCCAATCTAACGAATCCGCTTGGTGTTTTCAAATCAATTTAAGGATTTGATATAGTAGTTCTATAGATCTATGTCATTTCGTGACAATTATCCGAATTTTTTACAGATTTTTTTCCTGATATAGCCCTGTTCTTCTTGCGGCAAGAGGAACACAAAAGGGGTTAATAACTATGCTGACAAAGAACGATTCAATGAATCAAAAACCTGATAACACGGCAATTGAATCTTTGCAACATATTCATTAATAAAGACTTAGAAGAATCGGAGAGACAGGATTTGAACCTGCGACCTCTGCGTCCCGAACGCAGCGCTCTAGCCAAGCTGAGCTACTCTCCGCCAATGAAAAAAGAAACTATACATAAAAAAAAACAAAAATGCAAGCCGCAACCTGCTACAAAACGTAAATTGGGTCGATATCAGGTTGAATGTGGACGGCCGGGCGGATAGGCGGCTGACGGCGCAACTGCTCAAAAAGCCGCTCAAAGGCCGTCGGCGTGGGAGATTGCAGGATAATCTGCATCCGATGCTGTTGCTGAATGCGTTCGATGGGGGCGGGCATTGGACCGCGGCGTTTGATTTCAAGTCCCAAACTATCTATAAAATGGTCAATTCGCAGCCGCATTTGCTCAGCCGCGGCGGTGAGGCGGTCGTACTTGGTATCACGGATCTGAATTATCGCCAATCGCCAGTACGGCGGCAGCGAACAGGTTTGCCTGTGCTTTAATTCTTTTTCTACAAAGGTTTGATAATCGTTTCGCAGAGCCAGTTGAATGGCCGGCTGCTGAGGCAAAAACGTTTGAACGATAACCGAGCCGGGTTTTTCGCTGCGTCCGGCCCGACCGGCCACCTGACTGATGAGCTGAAACGTACGTTCATTGGCTCGAAAATCCGGCAGTGAAAGGGCCGTATCGGCGCTGATGATGCCGACCAGAGTAACATTGGGGAAATGCAGTCCCTTGGCCAGTATTTGCGTACCCGCCAGAATATCGATGTTGCCTTGCGCAAATTCACGTAAAATGCGGTAATAATCCTGTCCGACCATGGCGTCGCTGTCGATTCGCCGAATACGGGCGTCGGGGAGTTTGGCGGCGACTTCTTCTTCCAGTCGCTGTGAACCGAGGCCGATCATAATCATCCGCGTTCCGCACAGCGGGCAGCTTTGTGGCACAAGCGTCTTGGCCAGACAGTAATGGCAAATGGCATAACCGCCGAGGATATGTTTGCCCAGGCTGGTTTCGCTGAACTTGTCCAGTTTGGGGCGTTTGTGAAATGTCAGTGTCACATCACAGTTACGGCAATGCAGACTGTGCCGGCAGGACGGACAAAACACATAGTTGCTGTAGCCGCGTCGATTCAGCAGCAAAATGGCCTGTTCTTTTCGCTCCAGTATGCCGTTGAGTCGGTTGACCAGCTCCGGGCTGAGCAATTGGACGCCTTTGTGCGGAGCGTCGCTGAAGGCCGCGGCCATATTGACCAGACGCATCTCCGGCATCGGCAAATCACAGACCCGACGGGGCAGTTCGATGAGCGTGTAATGTTTTTTGGTTTGGCTGTTGTACAGACTTTCCAGCGACGGTGTTGCCGAACCGAGCACGCAGTGTGCTCCGGCAAGATGCGCCCGTTTGATGGCGACATCGCGGCCGTGATAGCGCGGTGCGGTGTCCTGCTTGTAGCTTGGCTCATGTTCTTCATCGACCACGACCAATCCCAGGCGCGAAAGCGGGGCAAAAATCGCCGAACGAGCGCCGATGACCACGTCGGCCTGCCCGTTGCGGATGGTCTGCCAGTGGGCGTTGCGCTGCGGGGCGGTTTGCTGCGAGTGCAGAATCGCCAGCCGTTCAAAACGGGTATGAAACCGCTGGACAGTCTGCGCGGTCAAGGCAATTTCCGGCAGCAGCACAATAGCCTGTCTGCCGGCAGCCAGGCACGCTTCAATCGCGCGAATATAGACTTCGGTCTTGCCGCTGCCGGTAACGCCGTGCAGTAACGTGACGCCGAAGGCGCCACTGTTGATTTGGCCGGTGATATGTGCCAGTGCGGTTTGCTGATCGTGGTTGAGGACAACCGGCCCGCTGTCAAGCGACAGGCCGTTGGGTATCGACGGCAGCGTTTGTAAGACCGCCCGTCGCGTGATGACCGCCAGTCCTTTTCGGACAAGCTGCTTGAGAGGGGCGTCGGTGCAGTCGGCCTCTGCAAGCAGAGTTTCTTTGTCAAGGGCGGTTTCGGGGCCCTCGGCCTTAGCTTGGCGCAGAATGTTGACCAGTGCTTTTTGTTGGGCGCTGGACAACACGGCGTTTTGATCGAATGTATTCGACAACGAGACAAACATGCGTGTCCGGACGCCGGCGTTGTGCTTGACCGCAGCCGGCACCATGGCCGCAAAGACCTGACCCAACGGACAGACATAATAGCGGCTGATCCATTGTGCCAATTCAAACAAGTCGCCGGCAATCAGCGGCTGATCGTCAATAATACGCTTGACGGATTTAAGTCGAAAGCGGCGCCGGGAGGTCTTTGCGTCCGGCTT
The DNA here is from genome assembly GCA_011048645.1 of Phycisphaerales bacterium. Lineage (GTDB taxonomy): Bacteria > Planctomycetota > Phycisphaerae > Sedimentisphaerales > Anaerohalosphaeraceae > T3Sed10-213. Next base: position 1,519 of record DSDR01000086.1, on the reverse strand, counting down.
AGGCGATGTTTCCACCACGAACGCCTGCTGCAGTTTGTTGCTTTTGCCGAAAGGCACTTGGACGCGCTGTCCTGATTTGACCAGTCCCAGATGCTCCGGCAGTCGATAATCAAACAGCGCATCGGCCCCTGTATCCAGCGCGACGCGCACCACCGGCCCGTTGTCTTGCGGCATCGGCTGCGGTTCATCCATCCCGGCGAATAAATTGTCCTGTGCTTCATTTTTCACGCTGGCTATTGTACTGCTTGAAATGGTATTCGAGAAGTGAAAAAAGCGTGTATGGCGGTGGGTCTGCTGAAATGCTGAAGACATTATTCGTCGTGCAAGTCGAATTTGTAGCCGAAATTGCGTACTGTCAGAAGGTATTGAGGGTTATGCGGATCGGGTTCTATCTTGTTGCGAAGGGTCGTGATACAGCGATCCACGCTGCGCGGCGTAACGAAACAATTATAGCTCCAGACGTGATTAAGCAGCACATCCCGCGTCAGCACCCGGCCGGGGTGATTGAGATAAACAGACCGCTGAAACAATCAGCAGCCCCACGATGAGTTGTCTTGTCTTTTCCACAACACACACTCCTTGCGATATAAATAAAGGTAACAAAAACGGTTCGTACTGAACAGCAAAATAACGCCTGTTTGTTACCGTTATGTTACCGAATGGTCCTTTTTTGTGGAAAAATGAGATTGTTCAGACAGATTTCACGAGATATCTGGATTTTTTATCCGCGGAACAATTTCCTCAGCAGGGCCAGCAGGGTGGGCGGTTCGAAGTAGTTTTTTTCCAGCCGCAGGTGGACGGTGCGGGGGTCGGGAATGCGGACGGTGCCGGGGTAGCGGGCGAACAGGTCGGTTGCGTTGGCCCCGTCGGCGAAGGTGAAGATCACGTCCGGCTTTTGCACGATGATGCTCTGGATATTCCATCGGCTGGCCAGCAGACGAATGCGAGCCAGTTCGAGCGTCAGCGTCACCTGCTCAGGCGCCGGACCGAACAGGTCGCGCAGCTCACGATTGAGCTGATCGATATCCTGGGGCCGCGGCGCTGTGGCCAGTCGCCGATAAACCTCCATTCGCTGGCGGTCGGAGTGGATGTAACGTTTGGGAATATAGGCGGCAAAGCCCGGATCAATGACGGTCTGCGGCTCTTGTTCAATCGGTTCATTTTTCAGTCGCTTGACCGCTTCGCCCAGCAGCTTACAATACAGCTCATAGCCGACGGTGTTGATATGGCCGGATTGTTCAGCGCCGAGAATATTGCCCGCTCCGCGAATCTCCAGATCACGCAGGGCGATGCGAAAGCCGGCGCCGAGCTGGGAGTACTCCTCAATCGCCTTGAGCCGTTTGCCCGCCACCGGCGAAACCGACCGCGATTGCGGCAGCAGCAGCCAGGCATAGGCCCGATGCTTGTAGCGTCCCACACGGCCGCGAAGCTGATGCAGTTGGGCCAGCCCCATTCGGTCGGCCTCGCAGATGATGATGGTGTTGGCGTTGGGGATGTCGATTCCCGATTCGATAATCGT
>DSDR01000100.1 GCA_011048645.1 Phycisphaerales bacterium | reverse complement strand
GGTCGGGGTTGTCGGTCAGCGTCAGCCGAATCAGCCGCCGTCCGTCTTGGACAAATGCCGCCGCCGAAGGGTTCCTCTCGGCCAGTTTTTCGCGTGTGAACAGTCCCAGCCCCCACGGAATGACCCCCGCGGTAAATGGACCGAACAGATGCATCGGCATTTCCTGCTGATCCATCACCACGACGGCATAATCGGCGGATTTGTAATAGCGGGTGTAGGTTTTGCCGTCATACGCAAAAATCCGGTGTTTGTTGCTTTGATGGTCCGGCCGCTCCACGTCCGGTGCGGCCGCATCCGCCGGCGGATCCGCAAGGACAATCTCCCAATAAAACCGGTTTCCGTCAAACCGAAAAAGCTCCTGCGATTCATACGCCATTTCTTCGCCGATGCGATATTCGAGATATTTGGCGCGGATCGTCCCGGCCTCAAGCCAGGTGTGTTTCGGTGCAGAGGTCAACTCCTCAAGCAGGGCGTTGACCTGACTTTTATCAAGTGTTTGATCCGCCGCGGCCGCGGCAAGGACCGATCCCATTAATACAGCATAAACAAGCGTCTTCATTGTCATTCTCCTGTTTTTATTCAACTGATTCCGTTTCAGCGGATTGTTTAACGGCTTCGATAAAGTCCGTCCATTCGTCTTCATCGACGGTATCCTGCAATTCGGGCGATTCTTCCCAGATGGCCTCGAGCGCTTCGACCATTTGCTCAGTGGTCTTTTCCGTGGTCGCGTCCTCGACGACGATCGGGTCGTCGGCGGACAGCATCTGCATCTGGCCTTCCGGTTCATACTGGTGCAGCACCATTGGCCCAAGAACGGCCTGTTCCTCGTCCAGATGGGTGTACAGGTTCAGGGTGACGGTTCCCGGCATCACGGGCGTATAGATAAAAGATGCAATCGGTCCGTCTTCGATCGGTCCGCTGAAGCTGGCGGCAAGGAACTGAATGCCTTCCTGCTGGATCTCGCCCGGCCCCCAGTAGTCAAAAAACGTGGAACGCGGCCAGGCCAGCAGCTCGGCGGTTCCGTCGCCCGGCGGGTCGTTGGGGTCATACGGCGTGTTGTCGATCCAGCCGAGATTCGGATCGGAAATCAGCGCCTCAAGCCAGAATATCGCGACGTCGTTGTCAATTGTTGTCTTGTCCAGATACAGCCGAACACTTTGACCGACGGGGATGGAAATTTCATCAAGCCCATTCGGGTCTGTAATGGAGTAAAACAGCGTCGGCTCCGGCGTCGGCCCCGGCGTTATCTCAGGCGGCCAGTTGGGCGTTCCCCACAACCAGAAATCCGCAAACATCAGTACATCCGACAGGCCCACCACGCCGTCGCGATCCAAGTCGGCCCCACCGCAGGCGTTCGGGTCGGCGCACTCGGCCAGCCAATACGATGAAAAGATCGCAAAATCCGCATAATTGACCACGCCGTCGTCGTTCAAATCCCGCGAGGCCGTATTGGCCAGCACGACCGTCTTATTGGGATCCGGTACGGTAAACGACGAACTGTGATTGTAATAATGAATCAGACACTCTCCCTCGGTCAGCGGCGTGTAATCCAGCACGAACCAATCGCCGGGCGTGCGGCTTAACTCATCGGTGTACAGATCAAAACCGCTCATCCACGAATCCCGCCAGCGCAGGAGAAAGGCCCGTCGGCCGGCGGCTTCCAGACAGCTGGCCTGTCCGGCCGGTGCGTTGGGGTCGTCGTTGCGCCAACTCAGCATACCCGCAGGGCGATGTTCATTATGAATGAACAGGCCGCCGCTCCAGAGGTCGTTGGCGTCCGAATGCACCAGCAGGCTGACCTTTGAGCCGAGCATCACCTCATTGTGCCACAGCGGCCGCAGATGAACCGGGTCGCAGACCGTTACGTTGACCGCCGCCGGGACCGGCAACCCGACAACCAGGAGGATGCAAAACACGAACAGATTTTTCATAAAATTCAATCTCCTCACAAAAATAATAAATGATGTGTACATTGATGGGGACGCCGCTCGAAAGCGCTATGTTGGTGGTGTTTTGGGATTTTTTCTTGAAAAAGTCCCAAAAAACGAAAATTTTTGAAAAATTACCATATTTTGCAGATTTTTTTCAAAATCATCACACATATTACATTGCTGAGCGGCGTCAACATCAATGAGAACGAACACAAAGAGCGAATACAGCGGCAGGACGAGCGGTCGTGAGCCGACGGCGATGAATCGAAAAAGTCGGTGTGAAGCGTGGTTTTAGACCAGGGCGATCAGGGAGGGATAGCAGGCGCGGCAGAAGAGTTTGATGGCGAGGGGAAAATAAAAAGGCGTTGTTAGGGACAAACAACGCCTTACGTTTTTTTAGAGCGTTCAAGGGCGGTTACATCGTTTTGTACCGGGGTCCGCCTGTTGGCTCCGGTACCGTCCAGCGGATATTGTCAAACGGGCATTTCCGCTGGCAGGTCTTGCAGTGCAGACAATTGGACGGGTTGGCGGGTTTGAGTTGCTCATGGATGATCTCATAAACTCCAGCCGGACAAAAGGTTACGCACGGCGCATTGAATTTGGGGATGCATTTTTCCACACAAATCGCCGGATCGCCGATCAGCAGATGGCAGGGCTGTTCTTCGCGGTGTACGGTGGCCGCCATCGCGGTGAAGGTATCCTTGTCAAACCGGACCGGCGGTTTCAGGCGATAACGGTCGGCGGTCATGGTCTGGTAATCCGGCTCGATGTGGAATTTCGGCAGCCAGCCGCCCAAAACCGATAAGGGCATGCCCTGAAGCGGACCGAACCGAGCGACGGTCTGGCGGAAGTTTTTGGCGGTTTCCAGCTCTTTCAGGACGCCGGTCTCATTCAGGAGGCGGGTGTAGCACTGCGCAACGGCCATGGGCGTGTCGAGATTGTCGGCCGCGGCGGCGCCGGCGGCGATGCCCGACTCAATGGCATTGTGCAGGCCTTTGATTTTGAGCATATTGACAAACCCGGCGCTGTCGCCGATGAGCGCGACGTTGCCCCGTCCGATGGTTTCGGTCTGCGGGCAGCGCGGTACGGCATACAGGCCGCCTTCGGGGATCATCTTGGCCCCGGCCTCGGTGATCTGGCCGCCGTCGATAAACGGCTTGACCCAGGCGTGTTGTTTGAACAGCGTCAGGGCGTCCTGCGGATTGAAGTCGCAGAATTTGTAATCCAGTCCGACGATCATCCCCACCGCAATGTGGTTGTCGCCCATCGGATACATAATCCCGCCGCCGAACATCGATGGGCCGATCAGCGGCCGCCAGAGCGGCCAGCCCATCGCGTGTACCACGCGCCCTTGAGTAAATTTTTGATATTGTTCGTCGCTCACACGAATCAGTTCCTTCACTCCCAGTGAATAAAGTGGATTGCCCTGACGAACCAGACCGGCTTTCCGGATGAACTGTTCGCTGAGCAGGCCATCGCAACCCTCGGCCAGAATCACCACATCGGCGTTGACGGTTTCGCCGGCCAGATAGTTGCGTTCTTTGTGTCCTTGCTGGTTGACCCCCTGATCGACGAGTTTGACGCCGGTTGCGCGGTGTGCGGCAACATCCCAGAGAATCTCTTCGGCCGCAAAGCCGTGCATCACTTCCACGCCAACCGACGCGGCGATACCGGACAGCCACGCGGTCAGTTTGCTGACCGAGCAGATATAGTCGCCTTCGTGCATCATCTGGCCGAAGGCCAGCTTCAGCCCGCGGGCCATTTTCAGCATCGGCAGCATAGAAAACGCCCGCTTTTGTCCGCAGAAGAACAGAATATCGTCTTTTTCGACTGTCGCCGAGAGCACGGCTTTGGCGGCGTCGCTGTCTCGCCACTGCGGATCGACCGGGTCGAGCAGTTTGCCCAGGGCCTTGGCCTCCAGTACCGCACCGGACAGATTGTGATTGCCAGGCGCGGCGGCTTTGTCGATGACACAGACATCGGCCTTGGGGTTAAGCCGTTTGGCGGTGATTCCGGCCGCCAGACCTGCCGGTCCGCCGCCGACGATTAAAACCGATACATTTGTGTAGTCCTGCATTCGTATATCCTTTTGTCGTTAAATCAATGACATCCTGTTCAGTCAATTCGAAATCCGAATATCGCGATTCGAAACAAATTCAAATGACAGAAATGTAAATGCCCCAAACCCGTTGTTATGAATTTTTGCCATTTAATATGTTGGCATTGTTTCGGATTTCGGATTTCGTGCTTCGGATTTTTTTTATCTCTTAATCGCTGCGGCCAGCTCCGGTACCACTATTTCGGCATTGCCGACGATGTAATAGTCGCATTGCTTGAAAATCGGCGCGTGCGGGTCGGTGTTGACAGCGACAATGGTCTCGGTGTTGGCGACCCCGATCATATGCTGGATCGCGCCGGAAATGCCGATGGCAACATACAATTTCGGGCCGACGGCGGTGCCGGTCTGACCGACCTGGCGAATCCGCTCGGCAAAGCCCTGCTCCACCGCGGTGCGCGTCGCGCCTTTTTCGACCGACACATCAAATCGTCCGCGGATTGCCTCACACAACGAATCCAGCAGCCGGTCGTAGCTGTCGCGGTTCTGCATCCCCTTGCCGCCGCTGACAATGACCTCGCTGTCAAACCGGACGCTGCCGTGTCCGCGCTCGGTCTGCAAGACATTCAGACTCAGATCGTCCTGGGTGATCTCGACCTCGCAGGCGATGAGACGCCCTTTGCGATCGGGATCCGGCGGCAGGCGCTTCATCACGCCCGGCCGAGCCGTGGCCATCTGGCAGGTGGAGTCTTTGGTGCAGATGGTCGCCATCACGTTGCCGCCCAGGGCCGGACGGGTCTGCATCAGCACGGCGATTTGTCCCTTGCGGCTGCTATCGCGGATGTCCAGACCCGTACAGTCGGCCGTCAGCCCGCAGCCGACGCGATAAGACACCATCGGCGCCAGCACGCGACCCTGGGGCGTGGCGCCGAAAAGGAATATTTGCGGATTATACTTCTCGAATGCCTCGGAAACGGCCTTGCGATAGCTGAACGGGTCAAACTGTTCCAGCAGGGGATGCTCGACGAGATAAACGGTGTCAGCGCCGGCGGCGATCAGGTCCTCGGCCAGGGGTTTGACCTTGTTGCCGACCAGCACCACGCCGACCTTGACCTCCAGCGAATCGGCCAATTGACGTGCTTTGCCGGTCAACTCAAATGTCGCGGCGTTGATTTGGCCGTCCTGATGCTCGGCCATTACCCACACATCGCCGCTGTAGCTCGGCTCGGTATGCCGATAACCTTCAATCATATCGTCGAGCGCCTTTTTGTGGAATGCGATCTCTTCGCAGGCCAGAATTTTTTCTTTGATTTCGTCGGTGATTTGTTCCGGTTGGGTAATATTGAGTTTATTGAGCTGCTCGGCCAGCGCTCGGTAATCTTCGATTTCCTTTTCCGTGCCTTCATACGACCGATCAAAGACCGAGCCGCGTTTGGACGGCAGCACATAGGCCGGCTGCTGTGCGGTTTGTTGCATGTCTTGTTCGTCCGATGCGGACAGGTGTTCGATGATGCACTGAGCCAGTTGAGCGACTGAGTCAACCTGTTGACATTTACGGGTGGTTTTACCCGGCGGAAAGACGCGAATGACGCGGGTTTTGGAGCCGGCTACACCCATGGCGGTGGCCTTGACCTCGGCGGCGCCCCATTGGGTCAATTGGTGGCGATTCGCTCGCCGGGTCGCGGCAAACGAGGCAAACAGCGGGTATTCGTATTTGGCCACGGTGATAATCGCCGGCGTATGCAGCGGCTCGACGATCTGACTGCCGCCGGAAATGATGCGGGTAAATCGGAAATGACCGTTTTCGTATTCCGCTTCGGTGGCATAGGGCACGCAGGGGATGCCCAGCTCCTCGGCGATCTGGGCGGGAACCTGTGCCGTATCGCCGTCCACCGACTGCATTCCGGCCACGACATAATAATCCGTCGTCCCATTGAGCATCTCGGCGGTGATTTTGCGAATGGCATAGGCCAGGGGGTTGGCCGTGGCCCAGGTATCCGCACCGCCCAATGCCCGGTCGGTCAGCAGCACGGCGTCATCGGCGTGGCGACTCAGCCCGTAGTGCAACACCTCGGCGGCCATCGGCGGTCCCATGGTCAGGCAAATCAGTTTGCTGTCGGGATTGCCCGACAGGGTCTTCATCCACCATGCGTACGCCAGTGCCTGGGCGTCCAGTTCATTGATGACGCTCGGAAGCCGGGTGCGGATCAGGTTGCCGGTGTTGGGATCGAACGCGTTGTCGGTAATCTGCGAGACATCCGGTACTTGTTTGACCAGTACTATATAATGGCTCATAGCGGTTTTTGGACTCCTGTAACATAGTTGCGTTTTGTTCCAACCCGTTCTGCGACACGAATCATAGCGAATCCGCCGGGGTTGTCTATCGAAATCCACCAGTGGTAAATTTTTAACACGTCCGCTCATCTCGCGCAGGGTTGTTTTTTTCAGCCGCCTGTCTATTCGAATGACATGGGGGCTGAATGCGAACAACCGGCATTATACGCTCTTAATCCTGCTTAAAGTGTTTCATTTGTGCCTCTTTTTAGACCAATTCTGTCAAAATGTCCGTCGGGGGTTGATTTTTTTGGAGCAAATGAGTACAAAAGGTGCGGAAATAATACGTTAACTCAATTTTGAACAGACAATGAGGTGAAACATGGCAGACCTGAAGGTGTTGTGCGATGCGATTATCAAAGGCGATCAAAAGACCGCCGTGGATGTGACCAAAGCGGCGCTGAACGAGGGTATGGAACCGTCGGAGATTCTCAATGACGGACTGATTGCGGGGATGAACGTGGTCGGCGTGCGATTCAAGGCCAATGAGGTCTATATCCCCGAGGTGCTGATTGCCGCCCGCGCGATGAAAATGGCGATGGAGATACTGGAGCCGAAATTGATTGAAGCGGGCGTCAAGCCGCTGGGCAAGGCGATGATCGGTACCGTTCAGGGCGATCTGCACGACATCGGCAAAAATCTGGTGGCGATGATGCTCAAGGGCGCCGGCTTTGAAGTGGTCGATTTGGGTGTGGATGTTTCGCCGGATAAGTTTGTTGCGATGGCCAAAGAAAACAGCCCCCAGGTCGTGGGGCTTAGCGCGTTGCTGACCACGACGATGCCCGCGATGGAAAAGACGATTGTCGCGCTGAAAGAGTCCGGCGTTCCGGTCAAAACGATGATCGGCGGCGCCCCCGTGACCCAGGCCTATGCCGACAAGATCGGCGCCCACGGCTACGCGCCTGACGCCGCCAGCGCCGTGGACCTGGCCAAAACGCTGCTGAATTAAAGCGTGGTTTTAGGAGCGCTCACGCCGCGTACACGCGGTTGCAATGCCGTGTGTATGTCATTATCGAATCGTTCGCAGATGCCCGCATTTAGCGGGCATCTGCGTTGATGCAAAGAGCACAGCGGCTACGTGGTGTACATATGCACATCGCGCTGCGGGTATGGGATTGAAATGCCGTTGTCGTCAAAGGTCAGTTTGATTCGTTCGGTCAGGTCGAATTTCAATCCCCAATAATCCGATGTTTTCACCTAGGGACGCACGACAAAGTCAACGCTGCTGTCCGCCAGTTCCGATACCGCGATTGTCGGGGCAGGGTCTTGAAGGATGCGGGCATCGTCGGCAATAATCTCTTGAAGAATCAGTTTGGCTTTTCTCAGGTCGGATTCATAAGAAACGCTTGCGACCAGATCAAGCCGCCGCGTGCCGGTGGCGGAATAGTTGGTGATGCTGCCGGCGGTTATCTGCCCGTTCGGCACGATAATAAGCAGATTATCAGGCGAGGTGAGGATGGTGTTGAAGATCTGTATCTCTTTGACTGTTCCGGCTTTGCCTGCCGCTTCGACATAGTCGCCCACCTTAAATGGTTTGAAAATAATCAGCATCACACCCGCCGCGAAATTGGCAAGCGAGCCTTGCAGTGCAAAGCCGATGGCCAGCCCCGCCGCTCCAATGACGACGGCCAACGAGGTGGTGTCAAACCCCAGGGCACTCAGAGCCGCGATAATCACATAGGTCAGCAACCCGATATAGCACAGTTTCTCTATAAAGAGGCTAAGCGTTTTTTCAACTTTGGCTCGCGTCAGCAACCGACCGACGATTTTCGTAACTAATTTGGCGATCCACCGTCCGACAACAACGATAATAATCGCAGCCACGATTTGCAGTCCGTACGTGGCAAGGTACTCATAAATCTTGTCCAGTACATTTTCCATTGTGCCTTCCTTTCAGGTTTAAAAGATGGGCTATGCGAACTGATTTGTTGGGGGATATTCTCCACATCCGGCAGCGGCCCAAACACAGGGGTCTTGGGCCTGTATTTTTGTGTTTTCGTTTCTCCTCTTAAAGTCAGACGGTCAATGACAGTCCATCTCTGTTGATAACAGAATATTATAATCTTGCGGCAAAGAATGTCAATGAGACACTTTTCGCTTCAATTTTTTCTGAAAGGCGATATATTGGGTGTGGGTGAAGCGTTCTGTTTATTATCTAAGGTGCTTTTAGAAGAGAACTTATGGTAAGAGGGCCCCAGCGAGGTAGAGCAGGCTTCTCGAAAAGGTCATAACCAGCAAAGATTGAGAAAAAGGTGTCGATGATGAGAAAATGGACAATTGGCGTTATCGGGGCAGGGTCGATTGCGCGGGTGCATGCCCAGGTTGCCGGACAGTTGCCCAATGCGACGTTTGCCGGCTGCTGCGACGGCGGCTCGGGTCGGGCCAAGGCGATCTGCGGTGAATTCGGCGGGCGGGCGTATGCCGATTACGACGCGATGATGGCCGATGCCTCAATTGACGTGGTGATGATTGCCGCGCCCAGCGGACGGCATATGGAACCGGCGGTTGCAGCCGCCAAAGCGGGCAAGCACGTCCTGTGCGAAAAGCCGCTGGAGATTACGACCGACCGCATTGATGCGATGATCGCCGCCCACGACAAGGCCGGAACATATCTGGGCGGCATCTTTCAGAATCGCTTTACCGACGGCGTGCGGCATCTGCGCAAGGCCATTGCGCAGGGGCGGTTCGGCCGTATTTCCTATGCCGGCGTCTATGTGCCCTGGTGGCGGCCGCAAAGCTATTACGACGGCACGTGGCGCGGCACGTGGGCGCTGGACGGCGGCGGGGCGCTGATGAACCAGGCCATCCACATGGTCGATATGCTGTGCGACTTAATGGGGCCGGTCGTCGAGGTCAAGGCCCTGGCCGATACGCTGGGGCATACCATTGAGGCCGAGGATACCGCCGCGGCGGTGGTGCGGTTTGAAAACGACGCGGTCGGTCTGATTTACGGCACGACCGCCTCATGGCCCGGTCGGCCCCGGCGTTTTGAGATCACCGGCACGCAGGGCACGGCGATCTATACCGATGATCGACTGACCGTCTGGGAGTTTGCCGAGCCGCAGCCGGACGATGAGGCGATTGTCAAAGGGATGCAAACGAGCCATCGCACCGGCGGCGCGGCCGACCCCAAAGACATCAGCTCGGAATATCATCGCCGTAATCTGGCCGCATTTCTGGAGGCCATCGAACAGAACAAGCCGTTTGAGCTGGACGGCCGTGAAGCCCGAAAATCCGTCGAACTGATCTTGAAAATCTACGCCGACGCCCATATCGGCAAAGCCTGATGACCCGCTTGATGCGTCTCTATTTTCAAACATAAACGACAATGCCAATTCAGGATGCAAAATGACTTTAGCACGAAGAACACGGTCCGACTCATTCCTTTCCAAACCCCTTTTGCCGGTCGGCGTTGCCTTGCTTGTATTCTTGATAGCAGGCGGTTGGGTATGCGACGGTCTTGCTGCGGCGGTCGAATATGACCTGTCCACATCGCTGATTCAAAACGGCGACGCCGAAGCGGGCTTATCCGGCTGGCAGACCGACGGGGCGGTTTCGGTCCAAAGCGATGGTTCGGCGTCAGGCCGCTGCTTTCAACTGGTCGTATCCGATCAGCCTGCGGTGTTGCAAACGCCGCTGCTGCCGGTGCGGCGCGGCGAAGCGGTCCGACTGAACTATCGCCTCAAGGCCGATATTCAACCCACCGCCGCCGTGATCCTCCGCCATTGGGCCGCCGACGGACAAACACCGCTCAGTCAAATCCGTTTGCCGCTCGAACAGACCGGCGGCCGGTGGCGTCAACAGAGCCATCACATCACCTCCGATCCAAAGGCGTATTTCGTGGATGTTCGGTTCGTACTGAATCCGTCGGCTTCCTCGTCGGCGTCTGTTCTTGTTGACGATGTGGTGTTGTTTCGTGAAATCCGGTATGAGCCGATGTATGCCGATATCCAACCGTTGTCTGCAAACGATACGCTCTATGTCTTTACCAAAGGCCCGGATCGGGAAAACAATCAGTTTGTCGCCATCCAGACGCTTCAGGGTGTGGCGGCTCGCACGGATCGGCCGCGGCTGTGGATTGACGTGGGCGATGACGCCTTTGTTCGCGACTTGGAGCGGCGGTATCAGATTCAATTTGACTGGTCGATGGCGCGCGATTGGGCCGGCCTGATGAAAACGCTCAAGCCTTATACCAGCGGCCGCTATGTGCTGTACTCGATGCGCGATCGGGCGTCGCTGTCGGCGGCGGCCACCCTGGCCGGGATTCTGGATGCAGTGGCGGTCGATACCGACCTTGAACAGGCCGTGATTGACCTGGGTTATACCCAGGCGGTTGATGTCCGCGGCAAGGACGGGCGGTGGGTGTTTGAGAAGTACCGGGGACAGATCAATGACAATTTGATTATCGTTCACACCAACGATCCCCGTTTTCACCGCAGTGCGTACCATCTGAAGGACTGGCCGGCCGCCACGCAGGCGCTGTCGTGGTGGGACAACGACGAGGCGCTCTCGCGCCGGGTTTTTGGCAGTATGGCGCCGTGTTCGCCGGTTTACGGCTGGCTCAATCCGGTCACCGACCGGGACGAGGGGCTGGCCGTTCGATTGCACTCGGAGGAAGGGCTGTTTCAGATTCCCAGCGACTGGATGGTGAATCTGTCCGTGCACGCCTCAATGGGGCGCGCCCTGAAAGACAAAAGCTTCAGGCAGATCGCCCCGCGTCAGTCGCCCATTACTGAAGAGGATGTGCATTACGTTACCTTCATTATGAGCGATATGGATAATATCCTGACCGAGATCGGCACGCATTCATTTTATTCGACGCGGAAGTTTTATCGCAACCCCCATCGCGGCGAATTCCCGATGACGTGGGGGATGGCCCCGTCGCTGGTGGAACTGTCGCCCAACGGCGTGGCGATGTGGTATCGCGATGCGACGCCCAACGATGTGTTCATTGCCTATTGCGGGCTGGGGTATTCGTATAACAGCGTCTCGCCGTATTTGCAGACACACGCCAAACGGCTCGGCGAATGGATGGAGCGCGCCGACTTGCGGGTACTGCTGCTGATTGATTACGTCCTGCCGCACGATACGCTGGACGACAGCTATTACGAATCGGCCCGCTGGTTTACCGCCCTGGAGCAGGTCGAGGGGCTGATTTATCTCGAATACATTCAGTACGCCCCGCACGACGGAAAGATT
>DSDR01000002.1 GCA_011048645.1 Phycisphaerales bacterium | reverse complement strand
CCCCATTATTGTCGAGCGTCACGGCCTTGTTGGTGCAGGTTCCATTGTCTTTCCGGGTGTAACCGTTGGTACCGGGGCATTGGTTGGTGCACTTTCTTTGGTGAAAGAAAACTGTGAACCGTTTTGGGTTTATGGGGGCGTACCGGCCCAAAAGATTAAGCCAAGAAAACGAGATTTTCTTAAATTAGAGAAGAAATTCCTGGAGGAATTGTCAAAACATAGCGAACACTGATTATTCATTGTGTGATTATTTAAAGAAAAATACATATGGAATCCAAATTAAAAGAGTTTCAAAAAAAGCTTCAAGCGATAGGACAATCACATCTCCTCCATTTTTTTGACAGTTTAGAGCCTTCCCTGCAAAAAAGGCTGCTGGGGCAGGTTGAGGGGTTGGATTTTGCGCATCTTCCGGTATGGGTGGATCGCTATGTGAAAAATGAGTCGCCCGTGGCGGTGCCGACGGCATTTGAGCCTGCGCCGTCGTATCCGGCTGTGCCGCGGGACGCCGGGCAGCGGCAGCAATACGACCAGGCGGTTCGGCTGGGCCAGTCGCTGATCCGTGAGGGCAAGGTCGCGGCGTTTGTCGTGGCCGGCGGACAGGGCACACGGCTGGGATTTGACGGGCCGAAGGGCAATTTTCCGATTAGTCCGATCAAGAAGAAGACGTTATTTCAGCTTTTTGCCGAGTCGCTGCTGGCGGCGTCGAAAAAATACAACACGACGATTCCCTGGTACATTATGACCAGTCCGCTGAATCATCAGGCGACGGTGGAGATATTTGAGTCGGCGGGGTATTTTGGACTGGACAAAAAAGATGTGTTTTTGTTCCAACAGGGTACGATGCCCAATTTTGATTTTGACGGCACAATTCTGCTGGCCGACAAGGATACCCTCGCTTCCAGTCCCGATGGCCACGGCGGCAGCCTGAAAGCCCTTTACAAGAGCGGAGCGATTGCGGATATGCGGCGGCGCGGCGTGGAGTATATCAGTTATTGGCAGGTCGATAATCCGCTGGTTCGCACAATAGACCCGCTTTTTATCGGACTGCATGTTCAGGATCGCTCTGAGATGAGTTCCAAGGCCCTGCTCAAGGCCGACCCGCTGGAAAAAGTGGGCAATTTTTGTCTGGTTGACGGCAAGGTCACCGTGATTGAATACAGCGACCTGCCGGACGAGCAGGCGCTTCGCCGCAATCCCGACGGGTCGCTGGTCTTTGAGCTGGGGTCGATCGGGATTCATCTGATTGATGTAGCGTTTGTGGACAAACTCAATCGCGGGGATGATTTTGCCCTGCCATTTCATCGGGCCGTCAAAAAGATTCCGCATATCGACGCGGCGGGCCACCCCGTTGAGCCGACAGAACCCAACGGGATAAAATTGGAGACGTTTGTGTTCGACGCGCTGCCGATGGCCGCGCATTCGATGATTCTGGAAACGGTTCGGGCCGAGGAGTTTGCTCCGGTTAAGAATGCCTCCGGCGCCGATAGTCCGGAGGTGACGCATCGGATGATGATCGAGCGTGCGGCCCGGTGGCTTGAGCAGGCCGGGGTCAAAGTACCGCGCAAGGCCGACGGTTCGCCGGATTGTGTATTGGAAATTGCCCCGAGCTTTGCACTGTGCGCCGAGGATATCAGGGACAAAGTCGAGCGTATTCCCGAAATTCGACCGGGCCAGACGCTTTATCTTGAATAAAATGAGGCATTGGGCGGCGGGGTTGTCGGGATTTATCCGGCCGCTGGTGCGGCTCGGCTGGTGTTTGGGTGGGGGGATGGTGTGGTGAACAGACAGTGTTTAGAATCCTTGCGCCGGTCGGGCAGTGCACGAGGGGGACTGTTCCGTCATTTTGAGAAGATTTCCGCATTTTTAGCATCATAAATCAGCATTTCCCGTGAACCGTTCGTTGATTTGGCGGACGCGTTCTGTATTGGCACAAATGTTGCTTGTCTTTGGTTGTGAGATAGTATTTTTGCCAAAGGTGTGCGTATGGTACAGGATTCGAACATATTGGGATTGCTGGAAGCAGGGCTTCGCGCCGAGGGGCTGCGTCAGCAGGCCCTCGCCAATAACATTGCCAACCTTCAGACCAACGGGTATCGTCGAGTGGATGTCAATTTTGAGGCGGTACTGAATAAAGCCCTCAAAGGACAGGCGCCGCTGAAGCCGAATACGCTCGAGGTTGATCTGTACCAGACCCGCAATACGCCGATCAATGTCAACGGCAGTGATGTGAGTCTGGATTCAGAGGTCGGCGAGATGATAAAAAATTCGATTCGCCATCGGACCTATGCACTGCTGATGAAAAAACGGTATCAGCAACTGGACGCGGCGATGAGGACGTGAATTCGGAATTAAGAATTAGGAATTGTGGGTAGAGAAGTCGGAATTTTGTGTTGAAGTGATTGCAGACAGAAAAGGATTTTCAGGATGCGTGTGGAATCAGGGATGTTCGGAACAATCGATATTGCGGTATCGGGGCTTCGCGCCTCGAACAAGCAGATGGAAGTGGTCGGCTCGAATATCGCCAACATTCAGACGACCGATGCCGGCGACGGCCGGCCGTACCGCCGGCTGATTGCCGAATTCAAGACCCCCAAAGACGGCGCCGGCGGGGTGGAAGTGGCGGACATTATTCAGGATATGAGCGATTTTCAGCGTGTGCTCAATCCCGGTCATCCGGCGGCGGACGAAAACGGTTATGTGGCCATGCCGAACGTGGATTGGCCGACCGAGATGATCACGCTGAATCTGGCCAGCCGGACCTATCAGGCCAATGCGGCCATTTTGAAACGTTATCAAAAAATGGTGGAATCGAGTCTGGAACTTTTGAGATAAGGATATCGCAATGACGGTTCAGTTTAATCCTCAACTCAACAGCGTGTACGGCGCCGGGCAGGCGTCGTTTACGCCTCGACCCCACGAGGGCGGCCCGTCGCAGGGCGACTTTGCCAAGGCGATAAAACAATCCCTGGACAACGTCAATCAGGATCAGCACGAGGCCAATGCGTCCATCGTGGATTTGCTCAGCGGCAAGGAGCAGGATGTCAATACGGTGGTGGCCAGTGTGGCCAAAGCGGATATGAGCTTCAAAATGCTGGTCGGCGTCCGCAACAAGCTGGTGGAAGCCTATAAAGAAACGATGCGAATGCAGATTTAGGCCGGAAAACGGAAAGTCAGCGATTGGACAGGAACGGGTTGGCCTGGTTAACATATGGGATTGTTTCAGAACATTAACGCGGTCTGGCAGAAAATCGGTCTGATGCAGCGTGCGCTGCTGGCGGCGATTGTGCTGGCCTGTGTGATTACGGGCGTTCTGCTGACCCAGTGGGCGACGCGGCCGGAGATGCGTCTGTTGTACGGCAATCTGGACATTGAGGAATCGTCGCGCATCGCCGAGAAGCTCAGCGAAAGCAGCATCCCGTATGAAATCCGAAACGAGGGGCGCAACTTGTTTGTGCCGGCCAACCAGCTTTATACCCTCCGTGCGTCGCTGGCGCGGGACGGGCTGGTTCCGCGCAGCGGGGAGCCGGGGTATGAAATTTTTGACAATGAAAAAATCGGCGTCAGTCCGCTGGTGCAGCGAATGAACTATAATCGCGCCCTGCAGGGAGAATTGGCCAAGACGATTCAGGTCTTTGACGGCGTCGAATTTGCGCGGGTGCATATCGTGCGTCCGGAACAAACCATGTTTACCACAGGCGGGGAAAAGGCCAGCGCGTCGGTGATGGTGCGTCTTCGTCCGGGCTTTCAGCTCAGCGCGACGACCATCACGGCGATACAAAGTCTGGTAGCCGGGGCGGTTGAGGGGCTGGGACCGGAGCAGGTGACCCTGGCCGACAGTCAGGGGCGGATGCTGAACAATCGCAATCACAGCGACCCGATTGTCGGCGGCGCTTCGACCTACAAGGATTACAAAGCGTCGGTCGAGCAGGAGATGACCGACCGGCTGATGCGTTCGTTGGAAACGGTGCTGGGCGCCGGACGCGCGACGGTCATTACCAATGCGATGCTTGATATGACGCAGGAAACCATGGTCAGCACGACTTATGAAAAAGGGATTCCTCTGGAAGAGACCATTGATGAGACCTCGACGACACAGGACGGGCTGACCGATGAAGAAGGGCGCGTCACGGCGCCGGGCAGTATGGAGCGCACCGGCAGTACGGTCAGCAAGTATAAATTGCCCGAAACTCGGACCACCCGCACGACGGTTCCGGGGCGGATTACGGGGTGGTCGATTTCGGTCGTGGCAGATTTAAGCAGGCCGGCGCCGCAAGCCGACAGCGAGGGCGATGCGCCGGGCGGTGGGGCGGATTTACTGATGACCGAGGACGATGTCAAACAAATTGTGCGTACCGCGATCGGGCCGGAACTGCTCAAAGAAGAACATTTGACGGTCAAGCATGTGCCGTTTGTGCGGGCTGTGCCGATGGCGCAGGAATCGGGCTTGTGGGTGGAACAGTTGGATCGCTATATGGATCTGGTGCGGCAGTCGTCGCTGGGGGTGATGGCCGTCTGCGCTCTGCTGGCGCTGAAGATTGTCACACGTGCAGGAGTTAAGGCGGCCTCTGAAAACGTCGCGGCGAATCAACTGGCCGGCGCCGGCGCCCTGGCCCCGCTGCCGTCCGCATCGGACGAGGAGATATTAAAGACGATTCGACAGCAAATCAATACGCAACTCCGTGAGAATCCCGAACAGGTGCGGCAGTTGTTTGCGTCATGGCTGACGGAGGATCGGTAAATGGCGTTTAAGGGAATACAAAAGGCGGCGATGCTGCTGACGATGCTGGATTCGTCCACCGCGACGGAATTGTTAAGAGATGTGCCCCAGGAAGTGATTCAAAAAATCGCCATGGAATTATCGCATCTGGATGCGCGAAAAGAAAAAGACGACGATCTGTTTATTCATGCAGCACGGGAATTTTATAACGAGCTGATGAAAAGCCAAAGCGGCTCGCTGCATGTCAAAAGTTTTGTCAACTCGCTGCTCCAGGGAGCGGTGGGGACGAAAGAAAAGGCCGTCGAGATGCAAAAGCGGATCAAAGAAGCAATGATCGAAAAAGATCCGTTTTTGGCGTTGTCATCGGCTTCGCCGATTCAATTGGCCGCGGCGCTGGAAGATGAGCCGCCTCAGGCGATTGCGGTGGTACTGTCGTCGCTTCCGTCGAAGCTGACGACCGAGGTGCTGGTGCGTCTGGAGGAGGACAAATGCCGGCAGACGATCTGGCGGATGACGCAGCCGAATGATGTGTCGTCGAAAACCATACGCCGGATCGGCGAGGTGGTCTGTAAACGGCTGATGGAGATGAACTCCGAAGAAGGCACACCGGTTAATGAAAATATGTCAAGAGATTCACTCCGTCGAGTGGCCATTGTGTTGAGCGGACTGGAAAAGGAGAAGCGCGACGCACTGCTCGGGGTCATCCAGGATCGCGACAGCGACACCGCGACGCTGGTGCGTTCACTGATGGTCACGTGGGATGATATTATCAAGATTGAAGACCGATCATTGCAGCAGACGCTGCGCAGCGTTGAGCCGACGGTGTTGGCCAAGGCGCTGCACGGCGCCGAGACGATCATCCGAGACAAGATTATGTCCAATATTTCCGAACGAATGAAGGAAATGATTGAAGAAGAGGCTTCGCTGATGGGCGAACCGCGAAAGAAAGATGTGATCGCCGCGCGGGAACAGGTGGCGCTGCCGCTTCGGGAAGCCAATGAAACGGGCGAGTTGTTGTTCATTGAGGAGGAGGAAGCTTAGGCGATGGCGCGCGATATGCTGTTTACAATCCAAACGCCTGTTCGCTCCGTGGAATTGCTGAACAGACGGCAGATAGAAGAGGCCGCCCACCGGAAAGAGGCGGCTGAACAGGCCGAGCGGACCCGGCGTCAATTGGCGCAGGCCTGCGACGCGTTGAGCAAAGCGGCGATGGAACTGCAAGCGTATTGTGCGTCCCTGTTTGCCTCGCAGCGGGAGCAGATTGTCCGGCTCAGTCTTGAGATTGCGGCGAGGGTGCTGGCCAAAGAGACGGCCGAGAGAAACTACGCCGTCGAAAAAATCGTGACCGAGGCGTTGCAGTCGGCGCCGCCGGCCAAACAATTGACGATTCGGTTGAACCCGGATGACGTGAAGGCGTTTGAGCAGGCCGCCGCCGAACAGGGGTTCAGTCTTCCGCCGAATGTGGAACTGGCTGCGGATTGGTCGGTCAATCCGGCCGAGTGCCGTATTGACAGCGAACTGGGAATCGTCGAATCGATGATTGAAGATCGATTGCGGCAAATCGAGCAGGCTTTGCTCGGATCGGAGCAGTCGGAATAAGCGATGAAATCATCCGGCGTACAAGTTGATTTTGAGCCGTTTTACGCGGCGCTGAAGCAGACGCCGCTGGTGCGACACCGCGGTGTGGTGACGCATGTCAGCGGACTGACGGTTGAGAGCAGCGGCCCGAATGTGGGACTGGGCCAGCTCTGTCAAATCACGCTGCACGACGGAAGGCAGGTACAAGCCGAGGTCATCGGGTTTCGCCGGGCAGAGTTGATTTTACTTCCGTTGGATGCGGTGGACGGGATTCGTCCGGGCGATACGGTCACGGCGCTGAATCAGCCCCGCCGGGTGGCGCTGGATGAAAGCATTATCGGGCGCGTTCTGGACGGCCTGGGCAATCCGATTGACGGACGCGGGCCGCTGAAAGGACGTATGATGCGCTCGATAGACAACGTCAGTCCCGCCCCGCTGGGCCGTGAGATGATTCGTGAGCCGCTGCCGCTGGGGATTCGGGCGATTGACGGGCTGCTGACCTGCGGCAAAGGACAGCGGATGGGGGTGTTTTCCGGCAGCGGGGTGGGCAAGAGCGTGCTGCTGGGCGAGATTGCCAACGGCAGCGATGCCGATGTGAATGTGGTGGCGCTGGTCGGCGAGCGGGGACGAGAGGTACGCGAGTTTCTGGAAAAAGACCTCGGCCCGGAAGGCGTCGCGCGGAGCGTCATTGTCGTGGCCACGTCGGATGCGGCGGCGATTCAGCGGGTCAAGGCGGCGTTTGTGGCGGCGACGATTGCCGAGTATTTTCGCGATCAGGGCAAAGACGTGCTGTTTATGATGGATTCGCTGACGCGGTTTGCCCAGGCGCAGCGCGAGGTGGGGCTTGCCGCCGGCGAGCCGCCGGCGACCAAAGGGTATTGTCCGAGCGTCTTTGCGCTGTTGCCGAGGCTGGTCGAGCGGCTTGGCTGCAATGAGCGCGGCAGCATCACGGGTATTTTGACGGTGCTGGCCGAGGGGGACGATCTGAACGACCCGGTCGCTGACAGCGCCCGGTCGCTGCTGGACGGCCATATTGTGCTGTCGCGCAAGCTGGCCGACCGCGGCCATTATCCGGCGATTGATATCCTGCAAAGCGTCAGCCGGTTGATGAATACGGTCGCGACGCCGGCGCATCGGCAGGCGGCGATGGCGCTGCGGGAGATTTATGCGATTTATGCGGATGCGGAGGATTTGATTTCGATCGGCGCGTTCGTGCCCGGCAGCAATAAGCGCATTGACGGCGCGGTGGCGCTGATTGAGCGGATACGGCAATTTCTGATTCAGCCGATACGCCGGCGCAGCGCGTTTGATGAGACGATCAGGCAGCTTGAAAGCATTGTACAGGCATGGAATGACTTGCTGGGAATGCCGCGCTCCGGTCCGGCCGGCAGCGCCGGTCCGGCGCAGCAGGCATAAGGACGGGCGGCGATGCAAAGGTTCAGATGGCGACTGCAGCGGCTGTTGGAGGTGCGGCAAAAACAGCAAGACGCTCTGCGAGCCGAGTTGATGGCGTTGACCGAACAGACCACGGCGCTGCGGGGGCGAATCCTGATGGAAAAAGCGATGCTCCGCAGCCGATTGAGCGACTTGCGGGCACTGGAGCCGGATCGACGGCTCAGCCGACAGCAGGAATTTATGGCGTATGTGTCGGCGGTGGACGGCCGGCTCGCGGCGATGGGGCGGGCATTGGGCGAGTTGGAACAGAAACGAAAGGAAAAAGCCGAGGCTATGACGGCGGCACGAAAGAGCCGTAAGGTGCTCGAACGTCTTCGAGAGCGTGCGATGGAGGCGTACTGTCGCCGCGTTCACGCGGAAGAACGCAAGGCCGAGGACGAGAGTACCCAGGCCGCCGTTGCCCGACGCATTTTGGGAATGAGTTAACGACAGCCGTTTTATAAACGGAGGTATCGAACGTATGAAAAAGTATCAAATTATCGTGATGGTTGCTCTGGGTGCGTTCAGTTTTGCGGCCAGTTTCGGATTTAACTGGTTCAGAAAGCAGAAGGCCGCCGATGCCGCCGTCCTGCCGCAGGAACCGCCGGCCTCTGAGACGACAGCCGGCCTGAGCGGTCAGCGCGCCGCCTTAGCCCCGGCCGTACTCGCCCGACAGGGGTCGCAGGGCATCGATGAACAAATGGGGCTGACCGAACGCCAACTGCAGCATTTGATTTATGATGTGCGCG
Source organism: Phycisphaerales bacterium (assembly GCA_011048645.1). Lineage (GTDB taxonomy): Bacteria > Planctomycetota > Phycisphaerae > Sedimentisphaerales > Anaerohalosphaeraceae > T3Sed10-213. The sequence goes on along the minus strand of DSDR01000002.1, from coordinate 3,067 downwards.
AAAAAATGAACGAATACAATCAACGAGAAAGGGAACTGGCCGAGGAAGCGGCGCGGCTTGAGCTGGTACGCCAAAGTCTTCAGGAGGACATTGAGCAACTCAACGAACTTCGCGAAACACTGGATCTGAAGCTGGCGGCGATCAACGAAAAAGAAGAGCAAATCCGCAACACCCTCATTGCCGTTGAAGAAGTTGAGCGGGTCAATCTTGAGCGTCTTGCAGCGACTTACGACAAAATGGACGCAGCGCAGGCCGGCAAAATCATGGTGAATATGGCGGCCAACAATCAGCTTCAGGATGTGGTCAAGATTCTGTACTATATGAACGAACGGAATGCGGCTCGTGTGCTCGGTGAGATCGGTTCGACGCGGCCGGAAGTGGCCGGCGTGCTGAGCCTGCAGCTTAAACGGGTGCAGCAAGGAGAATAACACGATGGATATTGCAACAGTCGTCGGTCTGTTTTTGGGTTTTTTGGTCATTGTCGTGGCGATTACGATGGGCGGCGGTGCGCTGATATTTGTCCATGTGCCGTCGATGTGCATCGTGGTAGGGGGGATGCTGTGTTCGGTTCTGATTCATTTTTCGCTCAAGCAGTTTTTGAGCATTTTCAATGTCGTCAAAAAGACGTTTATGACCAAAGTTCCCCGTCCGAATGAAATCATTCGCCAGATGGTCAACTATGCGGCCATCAGTCGGCGCGACGGCGCGCTGGCGCTGGAAGAGCAAATTCGCCGAGTGGACAACGCCTTTATGGTCAAGGGTCTTCAGATGCTGGTGGACGGGCAGGAGGAAGAGATGATTCGCGGATTGATGGCGCTTGAGATTGAAAACCTTCAGGATCGCCACGCCAACGGCAAGAAGATTCTGGAATTTATGGGGGCCTCGGCGCCGGCGTTCGGAATGATCGGCACGCTGATCGGTCTGGTGCAGATGCTGCAAAACCTCAGTTCCCCCGAACAGATCGGTTCCGGCATGGCGGTGGCCTTAATTACGACGTTTTACGGCGCGCTGCTGGCGAACCTGGTGTTTATCCCGCTGGCGGGCAAACTGGGGATGTATTCCAGGGCCGAGTCGCTGGCGATGGAGATGATTGTCGAGGGAATCTGCACCATCAGCCGCGGCGAAAACCCGACGGTGGTGCGCGAAAAAATGCAGGCGTTTATCTCACCGACGCATCGTGAAGAAGTCAAGGCGACGATCTGATGGCACAGCGTTCGCGGAAAAAACCTGATGACGAGGCCGGCGGCGGCGCTCCGGACTGGATGGTGACGTTTTGTGATTGTATGACGCTGCTGCTGACATTTTTCGTGCTGCTGCTGAGTTTTGCGACCTTTCATAAGGAAACCATGCCGAAGTTGGGGTTGTCGTTTGCTCAGGCGCTTCCGGCTATCGGTCTATCGCAAAGCGACCAAAAGGATTCGATGTGGGAAAAAATGAGCAGCGATGAAACCGTCCGGCAGACGGAAGGCAGCGAGACGCGAACGCCCGATTCACAGCAAAGCAGCAATTTTATGCGGGAAAAGCGAGCGCTGGATTTTCGCAATCTGAAGGTGTTTTCGGTGTCTTCGGAGACCTTTTTCTGGGGGCGCGGCGCGGCGATTTCCAATCGGGGTACCGAGGTTCTCGATGCGCTGGCGGTGTTTCTTCGACATCAGCCGGCGCGGGTCGTCATCAGCGAAAACGGGCCGGACGGCAATGTGGAACTGGGGCTAAGGCGAGCCGCGGCGGTGATGGACTATCTGGTCGAGCAGCAGGGACTGGATCAGCGGTATTTCAGTCTGACGGCATCGAGTACCATGCGTGAAAAAAGCCCGCACCGTCGGCTTGAAATCACGCTGCTGGACAGGAGCATCTACGAATGAGCCGAAGCAATCGACTCACAGAGAAAAAAACCGGCGCACCGGGGTACATTGTCACCTTTTCCGATATGATTACCCTGCTGCTGACCTTTTTCGTGATGCTGCTGAGTATGGCCGAGACACAGGTTGAAAAACATAAATTTGAAGTCGGTATCAATTCATTCCGTCGGGCCATTGCGGATATGGGATTATCCGGGCTTTTGATCAATCGCTCAATGAGTTCGACGTTTAACCACCCGAAAGTGTATTATCGTGTTGACGCCGGTCAGGATGAGCCGGAAGATCGTTCGATTGACGCCCAGACAGAGATGCTTCGCCGCGTGCTGATGGATATTGAGCAGATGATGACCATTTCGCCGTCGCAAATCACCGCGGCTCAAAAGACGGCGTTTTCAACGCAGATTCGCTTTGCCGCCGGCCGGTGGGAGCTGGATTCCGCCGGGCGCAATGAACTGAAAAAATGGGTGGAACAGTTTAAGGTTCACTTTTCCGACCAGCAGCCGGCGCTGTATGTGCTGGCCCTGGCCCAGGACGCCCCGCCGTCGCAGCAATGGCCCGTCTCGGCTCGACGCGGACAGGCGGTTGCCGATTTTATTCGAGCGCAGTTTCCCGACGACGTCAATTGGCCGATTTACTGCTGGGGCGCCGGGCCGGGCGGCGACTGGACCGGACACAGCGGCCCGGCCAATCCCGAAACTCAGATATTGATTACCGTGTTAATTGACAGCAAGTAAGATCAGAGGCAAAAACCAGGAGGCCGAGAACAAAAGGCCAGGATGAGCGGCCGGAGATTCGGGATTTTGTACAAATCCACGGCCAAGCGTTTAAGTTTTGGACGCCGCCGTGCGGGGGAGTATGCGCTATGATAAATTTAGGCGTTTTTTGCGTTTAGGCATACCATTTGCACACCCTTCAGCGAGATGTTTTGTGAGGATAGTCTATGTTGAAACAACGTATCCTGTTGCTGGGTGGGTTGCTGGCGCTGTCGATTGTCGGGCAGGTCCTGCTGCGGCCGTGCCTGGGGACGCCTGAACGGGCGGGGGACGCGGCCGATACGTCGTCGTCGGCTTCCCGAAACGATCAATCCGAAGCAAACAATGCACAAATGGCCGAAGACAACGCTGCCGGTACGCCGATGTTTTCCGATGATACGGATTTTCTGCAGGGGCAGCTGTGGCGTCAGTTCTTTTATATGATCGGTTTTGTGG
>DSDR01000007.1 GCA_011048645.1 Phycisphaerales bacterium | reverse complement strand
GTCCTGGCCGTTGAACAGCTCCATCAATTGCCCGTACCGCTCCAGACGCCGATCCTCGCAGATCCGTAGAAAGATAATCCGATCAATGGTAATCTGTACGGCGAAATTCAGCCCCCGCCCGTCCAGCATCGGGTTGCGCAGGGCGATGTTGCGGGCCAGCACCTCGCGCCAGTCGTCAATCTCGGCCAGAAAGGCGTCATCGACAGTGGCCGTGCCCTTTTTCAGGCGGCTCGTCTCGGCGTACCGGTCAAACGAACCCTGCAGAACCGCCTTTTTGGAGAAAATGCCCTCGATTTGGTCCCACTGCTCGGCGAACTGGTCAAAGGTGATGTATTTGACGCGGGCGGTTGAAGATTTGTCGTTTGGGGCCGGCCGCACGCGGCAGTCATAGACCGCAAACTCCTCGAAATCGGTCAAGATCGACAGCGGCAGTTTTGCGCTCCACGCGTACCGGCGAAGCTGGTAGGCCGGGGCGGGGTCGCCCTTGATATCCACCGAGGGTTTCTTGGCCTCGAGGAAAAATTTGCGTGTTCCGCCGATGCGAAAACAGTAGTCCGGGGCTTTGGTCGCCGAGCCGACGCGGATGCTGTCTTCGTGAATTACATCCTTATAGGCCTCGGCGTGTCCGGCCTCGTTGTTGACGTCCCAGCCCAGCGCGATAAACATCGGGTCAATAAACTCCCGCCGCAACTGGGCCTCGTTGTAGCGTCCCGCGCGATAATCGTCGCGGTTACGCTCGAACCGCTCTATCAATTCCAGAATCTGTGCCGGTGCGCCCATTGCCTCCGATGCCTTTCGATTGCATAAACCCTATTTCGGACAGTATTATACCTCTTGGTCGGCAAAGCACAACCCCAATCCGCGTCAAAAAATCAAAAAGCATAAACTCGCACCTCGGGCGCTTTGCGGACCGGGCCGGGCGGGGTGAAATGCGTTTTTCGTATTTACTTTTGTCGGATTCCGGTTATAATGCGTCATTTCACAAAACGGCAATTATGAGTTTCATTATGGAAAAAGTAAAGATTTACGACACGACGCTGCGGGACGGGATGCAGGCCGAGGGCATCAGTTTTTCGGTTGAGGACAAGCTGCTTTTGGCCCGACGGCTCGACGAGTTCGGCATTGATTATATCGAAGGCGGGTTTCCGCTGAGCAATCCCAAGGAAGAGGAGTTTTTCCGTCGGCTTAGCGAGATTCCATTCCAGCATGCCCGCATCGCGGCGTTCGGCAGCACACGGCGGGCGAATAATCCGGTCGAACAAGACGCCGGTATCGCCGCCCTGCTGGCCTGTGATGTGCCGGTGATTACGATTGTCGGCAAGACGTGGGATATGCACGTAACCGATGTGCTGCGGTGCGGTCTGGAAGACAATATCATGCTGTGCGCCGATTCGGTGGCCTATCTGAAAAAACAGGGTCGTGAGGTCATTTTTGACGCCGAGCACTTTTTCGACGGCTACAAGAACAATCCGGACTATGCGATGAAGGTGCTGGCCGCGGCTGCTGAAGCCGGCGCCGACACGCTGGCCCTGTGCGAAACCAATGGCGGGGCGCTTCCGGATGAGGTCTATGAAATTACCCGGACGGTCTGTCAGACTTTTTCCGGTGCGACCATCGGCATCCACTGCCACAACGACTCGGACTGTGCGGTGGCCAACTCGCTGGCCGGAGTACGCGCCGGCGCCCGCCACGTTCAGGGCACGCTCAACGGTCTGGGCGAACGCACCGGAAACGCCAATCTCTGCACGATTATCCCCAACCTGTCGCTGAAAATGGGGTATGAAACCGTCGGGGACGAGAATCTGCGCAGCTTGACGGAGGTGTCGCGGTTTGCCTTCGAAATCGCCAATCTGACGCCGGTTACGCATATGCCGTATGTCGGTGAAAGCGCTTTTGCCCATAAGGGCGGACTGCACATCGATGCCATCCGCAAGAATCAGAAAACCTATGAGCATATTTCGCCCGAACTGGTGGGCAATGAACGCCGGTTTTTGATTTCGGAATTGTCCGGAGCGTCCAATGTACTGGACAAGCTCGAAAAGAAAAAAATCATCAGCGACAGAAATGTCGCCCGTGCCATTCTGCAGAAAGTTCAGGAACTGGAGAAAGAAGGCTATCAGTTCGAAATCGCCGAGGCCAGTTTCGACCTGCTCATCAAAAAACTGCTGGGCACATACAAGCCCAGTTTTGAGCTGATTAAGTATCACGTCGATATCGAACGCGCCGAGTCCGGTCGAATGATTACCGAGGCGACCGTTAAACTGTCCGTCGATGGGCGGGTTGAGCACGTCGTCAGCGAAGGCGACGGCCCGGTCAACGCCCTGGACGGGGCCTTGCGCAAGGCAATGGAGGCGTTTTATCCGAACATCAAGAGTATGAGCCTGATTGATTATAAGGTGCGCGTGGTCAATGCCCGTGCGGGTACGGCGGCGCGGGTCCGCGTGGTCATCGAAAGCCGCGACTCGCAGGATATGTGGGGAACCGTCGGGGCGTCGGAAAATATCATTGAAGCAAGCTGGCTGGCGCTGGTCGATAGCGTCGAATACAAATTGCTCAAAGACGCCGGCGCGCTCAATGAATGACGCCGCTGACCATCAAAACGACTGAAACAAAATACCTGAAATGACGACTCGAAAACGACCGCGACGATCTTTGTGCAATAAGAAAGACCAATAAAGCGTCTTTTTCCGTGCATCGTTGTTTTTTGAGAAAATTTAGCGTATAGTGGCATTGCATCAGGGGAATCATTTACTCTATTGCGATGCAAAAGGACATACTGTCTCGATTATGGAGGTCTGTTATGGATCGACGTCATTTTTTAGCAAGCAGTCTGGCCGCGGGAACCGCCCTTTCGACCGGTTTGGGTACAGCAGGGGCAGCGGAAAACACGTCTTCGAACACCCCTTTCAAACTCAAGTATGCCCCCGATATCGGACGATTTCGTCAGCACGCCGGAAATGATCTGATTGATGGGATTCGATTTATGCACGATCAGGGGTTTCGGGCGATTTTTGACAACGGCCTGATGGGCAAACCGGCCGATTTGCAGGAACGCATCGGCAACGCCCTGCGCGAGCGGAATATGGACATGGGGCCGTTCGTCATTTATGCGGATTTCGGCAAGGAAAGCTTTGTCCTGAATGATGCGGACATCCGCCGGGATTTGATCAATCGCGTCCGCAGCGGCATCGAAACGGCCAAGCGCACCGGCGCCAAATGGGGGCTGATGGTTCCCGGACGGTATAACCAGCGAATGGATTGGGGCTATCAGACGGCCAATGTCATTGAAAACCTGAAATACATTGCCGAGGTCTGCGAAGAATCGGGACTGGTGATTGTGTTGGAGCCGCTGAATAAACGCGATCATCCGGGTTTATTTTTAACAACGATCTCGCAAACCTATGCCATCTGCCGGGCGGTCAACCACCCCTGCTGCAAGATCGTCAACGACCTGTACCACCAGCAGATTACCGAGGGCAATCTGATCCCCAATATTGACAATGCCTGGGGTGAAATCGCCAGTTTCCACGTCGGCGACAACCCCGGACGACGAGAGCCGGGCACCGGCGAGATCAATTATCGCAATATCTTCAAACATTTGCATCAAAAAGGCTATGACGGCGTGATCTGTATGGAACACGGCATCAGCGCCGGCGGCAAAGAGGGTGAAAAAGTGCTTATTGAAGCCTATCGCAAGGCTGACGATTTCTGATGGCTTATCGGAAAATAGATAGCGTTTATTGCGGTTAAATGCGACGAAAGGATAGACCATGACAAAGCAGCCAGATACAGGCCTGACGCGACGTGGATTTGTTGCCGGTTCCTCGGCGGGTCTGGCGGCCGGTGTGGCGGGGATATTTACTTGTTCAGACGCTTTTGCACAAGAGGAGCCTATGGAACGTAAAGGACGCATCAAACAATCCGTGTGCAGGTGGTGTTTCGGCAATCAACCGCTGGATGATTTTGCAGCCTATTGCGCTTCAATTGGCATTCGATCGATTGAACTGGTTGAGCCGCACGAGTGGCCGATCCTCAAAAAACACGGCCTGATTTGTGCGATGACGCCCAGCCACGGCATTACTCGCGGCCTGAACCGAAAAGAAAACCACGAGCAGTGTCTGGCGCAAATTCGCGCGAGCATTGAAAAAACAGCCGAGGCGGGTTTTCCCAATGTTATCTGTTTTTCGGGCAATCGCGCCGGAATGGACGACGATGAAGGGATGAAAAACTGCGAAATCGCCATTAAACAGATCGTCGGGTTTGCCGAGCAGAAAAAGGTCACCGTTTGTATGGAACTGCTCAACTCCAAACGCAACCACGCGGACTATATGTGCGACCGTACGCATTGGGGCGGCGAACTGGTGCGGCGCGTCGGCTCGCCCAACTTTCAACTGCTGTATGACATCTATCATATGCAGGTGCAGGAAGGCGACGTGATTGCGACGATTCGCGAATACAAAGACTGCATCGGCCATTATCACACTGCCGGCGTGCCCGGACGCAACGAAATCGACCAGACGCAGGAACTGTACTATCCGGCGATTATGCGGGCCATTGCGGAGACCGGCTTTGACGGCTATGTGGGGCAGGAATTTGTCCCACGGCGCGATCCACTCGCGTCGCTGGCCGAGGCGGTTAAACTATGCGACGTATAGGGATAGAGGTCAAAAGACGGAAGTCAGAGAATAACGATCAGCAATCGGTTTTCAGGAGAACACACAGGATGAGGCGAATATTGACGGGTATGGGATGTTTGGCGGCGGCACTGGTGATGGGCGGTTGTACGCAGCGCGTCGCCCTGTTTAACGGAGAAAATCTGGATGGATGGAAAACGTATGTGCAGGACGATGCCGCCGAACCGGAGGCGGTCTGGTCGGTTCACGACGGCGTGCTGCACTGCAAGGGCACGCCGACGGGCTATATTCGCACGGTCGAATCCTACAGCGATTACATTCTTGAGCTGGAATGGCGCTGGCCCGAAGAGCCGACCAACAGCGGCGTTTTGCTGCATACCATCGGCGAGGATAAGATTTGGCCGCAGTGCATCGAAGCGCAGCTCAAACACCAAAACGCCGGCGATTTGGTAACGATTCAGCCCGGCTCGATCATCACCGTCAACGGCGTGCGCTATCAGCCGGAAGGCGAGAGCATCTTCAAGATCGTGCCGAAAAAGGACTCGTCCAGCGAGAATCCTGTCGGACAATGGAATCACTATAAAATTGTCTGTAAAGGCGAAACCATTGATCTGTATGTCAACGGTGTGCATCAAAACCGGGCGTTTAATGTATGGCCGTCGGCCGGGGCGATTTGTCTTCAATCGGAAGGCTCGCCGATTGAGTTTCGCAATATCGTGCTGACCCCGTTACGGTGAAACAGGTCGTATGACCGGAGCGCCAACATTCAATTTGATTGCCAGGAGAATCGCTGATGGCTAATATTTTTGGAAGGCCCCTGTCACGAAGAGAGTTTGTCAAAGGAGCCGCCACGGCTTCGGCCGCTTCGGTGCTGCTTAGGCCTGAAGCGGTTTTCGCAGCCGGCTCGGAAACCCTTAATATTGCGCTGATTGGTTGCGGTGGGCGTGGAGCCGGCGCGGTGGAAGACTGCTTCCGGGCCGATCCGAATGTCCGTCTGGTTGCGATGGCTGACTTGTTCGAGGATCGACTTGGCCAGACACTCAATTGGCTTAGAGAACGACACGACGCCACTCGCATCAAGGTCACCCCTGAAACGTGTTTTGTCGGCTTTGACGCCTACCACAAAGTGTGTGCAATGCGTGAGGTGGACATTGTGCTTGACGCCTCGCCGCCGCACTTTCGTCCGATCCACCTCAAGGCTGCCATCGAGGCCGGTAAACACAGCTTTATTGAGAAACCGGCAGCGGTCGATCCGGCCGGCGTTCGGTCGGTCATTGAAACGGCCGAACTGGCCGCACAAAAAGGGCTGTCCATCGTTGCCGGCACCCAGCGCCGCCATCAGAATCTTTATCTGGACGTCGTCAAACGCCTGCAGGACGGTCAGATCGGCGAGATTCTCTCGGCCAACTGCTATTGGTGCGGCGCCGATATGCTGGGTTACTGGAAATGGTACGACCGAGAGGACATGGACGACATTCAGTTTCAGTGCCGAAACTGGCCGTGGTTCACATGGACCAGCGGCGACCACATTGTTGAACAGCATGTCCACAATATCGATGTCGTCAACTGGGTACTGGACGCGCATCCCATCTCGGCCATGGCCCTCGGAGGGCGGCAGGCGCGCACGCTGGGCAACATCTACGATCATTTCACCGTCGAGTTTGAGTATCCCGGCAATCGGCGGGTAACCAGTATGTCGCGCCAGATTAACGGCTGTGCCGACCGCATCGGCGAGTTTTTCCGCGGCTCGGACGGTACTGCGATTTTGAGTATGGAATCCGGCGTGCTGGACGGAAAACGCCCCTACCGTTTCCAGGGGCAGGGCAATGACCCGATGGTTCAGGAACACAAAGATTTGATCGAGGCGATTCGCAGCGGCTCGCCTGTCAATCACGCCAAACGTATCGCCGAGAGCACGATGACCGCCATCATTGGACGTATGAGCGCCTACACGGGCCGTGCGATTCGATGGGATTGGGCAATGCGTGCCTCGACGTTGGATTATACCTTGCCTTCCTACACCTTCGGCGACAGACCCGCCGAACCGGTGGCTATACCAGGTAAAACTGTCCTAATATAACTTGAGTTGACTTTAAAGGAGTCCACAATGAAAACCACTTTCAATCGACGAGATTTCGTCAAAGGCGCAGCGGTCCTGTCGGCTTCGCCGCTGCTGGTCAATCCCGCCGCGGTATTTTCCGCCGGACCGGAAACCATCAAGATCGGTGTTATCGGCTGCGGCGGACGCGGTCAGGGCGCATTGAACGACTGTCTTAGAGCCGCCCAGCACCTGAACCTGAACACAGAAATTGTCGCGCTGGGTGATTTCTTTATGGGTCGGGCTGCCGACGCCGCCAGGAAGCACAATGTCCCTCGGGAGCGCTGCTTCGACGGCGCCGACGCCTACAAAAAAGTGATCGCCTCCGATGCGAACGTGGTGTTGCTGGTGACGCCGCCGAATTTTCGGCCGCTGCATTTTGACGCCGCGATCAAAGCGGGCAAACACGTCTTTATGGAAAAACCGGTCGCCGTGGATCCACCCGGCGCCCGAATGATTATGGAAACGGGCAAACTGGCGGCACAGAAGAAACTGGCCGTGGCGGCCGGTACGCAGCGCCGCCATCAGGCGGCCTATCGTCAGACCGCCTGGGCCGTGGCCAACGGCGCGATCGGCAGACTGACCAGCGGCAAGGTCTGGTGGTGCGGCGGAGCGCTTTGGTTCAACCGGCGTCAAGAGGGTGAATCGGATGCTTCGTATATGGTGCGCAACTGGGTCAGCTTTACCGAAATGTCAGGCGATCACATCGTCGAACAGCACGTCCACAATATTGATGTCGCCAATTGGTACATCGGCCGACATCCGGAAGCGGCGCTGGGGTTCGGCGGACGGGCGCGACGTCAGACGGGCAATCAATTCGATTTCTTCAGCATCGATTTTGATTACGGCCAGGATGTGCACATTCACAGTATGTGTCGGCAGGTCAACGGCTGCTACAACCGCGTTTCGGAATTCTTTGTCGGTACCGAAGGGTCAACCTGGGGATCCGGGCCGGGACGTGAAGGATACAAAAAAGAAATCCAATTGCCTGAATTTGAAGAACACGGCGGCCCCTATGTGCAGGAACATATCAACATGCTGGACAGCATCGTGAAGGGTCAGCCGCTGAACGAGACGCAGAACGTCGCCGAATCGACGATGGCCGGGATTATGGGGCGAATCAGCGCCTATTCGGGGCAAATGGTTCGCTGGCGTGAATTGATGGATGAAAACGCCGGCTCACCGTGGTACAATCTTGTCCTGACGCCGACGGCCGAAGACTTTGAAAAAGGTACGGTTACCGCTCCGCCGGACGATGTCGTTGCCGTGCCCGGCAAGGCTTAATCACGACGGGTCGAAACGACAAGATGAGATAAAAACGCTGCGCGCCGCTCGAAGCGGTGCGCAGCGTTTGTTTTGTCGATTCGCTCGGCGCAAGGCCGAATATCAGTTGCCCTGAAGCCGTTGCAGAATGGTAAGATAAGCATCCAACCGGTTTCCCGGTCCGTTATCAAAAGCGGCATCCGGCTGCCAGATGTCCGGGTCAAAAACATAGTCTCCGCTGTCGGTTACAAATGCAGCGTGGCCGTCGGGATAGACCGCCGTCACTCCCAGAGGCGGTTGGGAGAGATTATTGCCCCGCCGATGGGGGATGACTTTCCAGTGCTGAAGATTATCGACCAGAAACGGCCTGTGGCTGCCGATACGATTCAGGCGTGTTTGGTCGTATGTCCAGTAATTGTACGAGGTACGTACAAATAAATGCCCTGACATGCCGGGAATTTGCGGGAAGAAAGACCCCCACTGTCTGGTTCCATTATCGGTATAAAAATCGTAATAATACGGGATGGGATAATCTGACGTTCGCGGCTGGGAGGGGCAGTAAAAAATGCCCGGATCGCCGATCAGACCGAAATCATAAAGCGCCGCCAGATGCATCGGACGCGGGGTGGAGGCGCTGGGAATCATATTATTCGGACTGTATGCAATCACACTATGCCAAGCCAGCGGATTATTCGGATTGCCCTGGTCGTTGGTGATCTCAATGAGTCTGCCGTCATTATTCTGGGCATAGGTAATCAGCCCGATAGCAGTCTGGCGACTGTTGCTGCCGCAGATGACGCGCTGGGCGTGCTCTTTGGCCTTGCGCATCGCAGGGGTAACAATGGACAACAACAAGGCAATAATGGCAATCACGACAAGAAGCTCGATGAGGGTAAACGCCCTGGCAAGCCGATTGTGCATAATATTACTCCTGAATTCGTTTGTTAATGTTTTCTGCTGATATAGGCTAAGAACCTATCACAAATAAAATTAACCCCAAAAACAATGGTGGTCGCTCATTTTAATAAATGTTCTGGATTTTTATAGCTCTTTGATAGTATTTTCCCGATAAACATAAAATATGACGAAAAAAAATAGAAGTTAAAGATGTCTATTATACACACAATATTTTAATTAGGTACTGACCTGAAATATCTTGTTTTGGGTGCTGTTGTTTTTACATTCGTTTTTTTCGTCGCCGCGGACCGGGTCAAGAATCCAAAGGGTTCCTTGACGTTTAAGGCGTTTTTTACGATAATCAAATGTTTATGGCAAAAAAAATTGCAATATTGGGTTCCACGGGGTCTATCGGCCGCAACGCCCTTGAGGTGATTTCCGCGTTGGAACCGGCCTTTGAAGTCGTAGCGATGTCGGCTCACCATCGCGTCGATCTGTTCTGTGAACAGATTGAGGCGGTCCGTCCTCCCGTGGCGGCAATGACCGATCCGCAGGCGGCGCAGGCCTGTCGAAAGCGGCTGGGCAACTGCGGATGCGAGATTTTGGCCGGGCCGGACAGTTTAGTTGAAATCGCCTCATTGGACGAGGTGGATATCGTGGTGTGCGCGGTGGTCGGAGCGGCCGGACTTCCGGCGGCGCTGGCCGCGGCTCAGGCCGGCAAGACGCTGGCGATTGCCAATAAGGAACCGCTGGTGATTGCCGGGGAACTTTTGACCCGGACGGCACGGCAACACGGAGCGACGATTTTGCCGGTGGACAGCGAACATTCGGCGGTATTTCAGTCGATGCAGTCAGGCTGTTCGGCCGAGGTCGATAAGGTGATTTTGACCGCATCGGGCGGGCCGTTTCGCAACAAAACCGCCGAGCAGATGCGGCGGGCGACCATCCGTGAGGCTCTGAAGCACCCGACCTGGACGATGGGGCCGAAGATTACGGTGGACTCGGCCTCGATGATGAACAAGGCGCTGGAAGTGATTGAGGCGGTCTGGCTGTTCGGACTGCCGGTGGACAAGATTGACGTGCTGATTCATCCTGAATCGGTGGTGCATTCGATGGTGGAGTTTGTCGATGGCTCCGTTATCGCTCAGCTCGGCACCCCCGATATGAAATTGCCGATTCAGTACGCCCTGACCTATCCGAAACGTGTCCGAGGCGTATGCGATCGGCTTCGGCTGGATCGTCTGGGCAAGCTGACGTTTGAGCCGCCGGATTTGGGTAAATTTCGCGCGTTGACGCTGGGTTTTGAGGCGGCGCGGAGCGGCGGTTCGGCGCCGGTGGTATTTAATGCGGCCAATGAAGTGGCGGTGGAAGCGTTCCTGGCCGGACGCATTCCATTCGGGGCGATCGTGGATTCGATTGAACAGTGTCTGGAGGCACACACGAACCAAAGCCATTTGTTGTCGCTTGAGGAATTGATGGCGACAGACGCCTGGGCCAGACAGTACACGGCGCAGCATCTGTCCGCTTCGTTCAAGACCGTGATTCAGAAATAACCGTCTTTTGTTAAGACATCATTTGTTTTGAGGATTGATATGACCGAAGAAAAAAATACAACGCCGCACTCAACCGAACCCCGGCAGGACGCGCAGAAACACAATGAACAAAGCGAGATGAAAGAATCCAATCCATTTATTCAATTGGGGATATTCGCGGCTGTGGTGGTCGCCTTGATCGTGTTTGCCTTCGTGAAGCCCAGCGCCGCACGCTCCGTGCTGCTGGTGGCACTGGGGTTCGGCGGCGTGGTGATGGTTCACGAGCTGGGTCATTTTCTCGTGGCCAAACTGGGCGGCATCAAAGTGGAAGCGTTTTCGATTGGTTTTCCGCCGGTTTTTCTCGGCATTCGCAAGCTGAAAAAGGGCTTTCGCGTGCGTTTTCTGCCCCGTATCGGCCAGCATCAACAACTTGAGGAAGGCGACAGCGAAACCGAATATCAAATCGGCCTGGTGCCGCTGGGCGGTTATGTCAAGATGCTCGGCCAGTCGGATTCCGGCCCGGCTGAGCAGACGGACGATCCGCGGTCGTTTCAGAACCGCCCCACGTGGATTCGGATCGCGGTCGTGGCCGCGGGCGTGACCTTCAACGCCATTGCCGCCATTCTATTGTTTATGGCGTTGTTTTCGCGCGGCATTGATCTGATTCCGGCGGTCGTCGGCGAGGTGATACCCAATTCCCCGGCCTATGAAGCGGGCTTGCGTCCGGGCGATGAGATTGTGGAGGTCAACGGCGAACGATTTGTTGATTATGAGTCGCTGCTGCTGGCGCCGGTGCTGTCGGGCAAAGGGCGTCCGATCTCACTGGTGGTGCGTCGCGAAGGCGGACGCGAAGACACGATTCGCGTTGTGGCCGAGGAGCCGGCTGTCTCGGCCGGCGAAATGGCCGGGATGCGCACCATCGGGATTTCGTCGGCGCATACGCTGATGATCTCTCCGAAAATCGCCGATAAACCTAAAGAAGTCAAGATGCTGTACGAGCTGACCGGTTTGCGTCCGGGCGATGAAATCAAGGCCGTCAACAATCAGACCGTCAGGACCCCGTGGGAATTCAACGAACGTGTCCGCGAGACGCTGGCGCCGACGGCAGCGCTGACGGTGTCGCGTTCCTGGCCGGCC
>DSDR01000084.1 GCA_011048645.1 Phycisphaerales bacterium | reverse complement strand
CACAAATTCTGTGGAAGAACCGTATTTATAGGACGTTATACTGGCGCGCTCGGCTGGTTACACCCTAAACACATCGATTGTATGGGTGTTGGATTGATGCATACCGGCAACCGCGCCGGCCTTTAACTGATCAGTCATTCTTGCACCATCCAACGCAAACTGCTGTTTGTAAGCCGTTTACTGAACGGCAAAATCACTATCCGGTTGGGATAGACTGTTGTTTGCCCTCCACGTATGCTCGTCATACATAATCAGTTTTTGCCATGTCAGGTCAAAATCCCCATGCGGATAATTAGTTCCTGTTGCGGAAAGCCCCAGAGAAGCACCGAAAACAACTCCGGATGGACCCCGAACAGCAACAGCTCTACGACCTGCTTTACTGACTGGGTGTCCCAATGTTGAAGTCAGGACATAAGTCAACCGTCGATAGCCGTCCAGCGGATGGTCGTGCCAATAGGCGATGATCGCCTGCCGCTCGCATACCTCGGACAGCGGCTGCTTGTCAAGAAGATGTTCCCGAATGATTTTCACCTTTTCTGCCGCCTCAAACCGCCTACGCTGCTTACTCATACCAAATCCCCTTCAAAAATGTCCACAAAAGAATAACACTTTTTAAGGATTTGTCCAATTCCAACTGAGGCAATACAACTACAGTAAAGCCCGGAAAAAAAAGTTTGCGCATTTTTTGCGCATTTTTTTGGAAAAATATGAAATTTTTTGGAGTATTTTAGATAATGGATAACAGAGGGATAAAAAGCAAAAATCTGCGTTTTTAGACTAAAAACAGAATTTTTGGGCTAAAAAAACCGGAGAGGGGGGGATTCGAACCCCCGGTGCGCTGACGCGCACACTGGTTTTCGAAACCAGCTCGATAAGCCACTCCGACACCTCTCCACTGTTGAGTTCCATACGGCCCGAACCGCCCGGAACTGCCAAAGACGGCGTATTCTACCGGATACCGCACGGCGTTGCAAGCCCCTGCCGTAAAAAAAGCCCGTTTGGGTAAAACCGAAACGAGCTTGAAAAATATATTGTCCGTCTTCGAGGCAGTCGAGCATTTATATTCGCATATACTCCAGACCATAAGGCGCCCGCTGAGGACGTGAGAGCATCGCATTGGCCTGATCGTTGTCAACGAATCGCTCTTTGCGCGGATCCCAATGAAGTGTTCCGGGCAATTTCATCGCCATATGATAGATCAAACAGGCACTGCACGAGCGATGAGCCACCTCAACCGGCACGACCGCCTGGCGTCGGGTTCGGATACAGCGAAGCCAGTCCAGATGAATGTCGGGGCATTCGTACAGATGAATGCCATCGGAGCCGATTTCCATCTGGAGAATCTTCGGGTCGCTGACGCGCAGCGCCTCGGTATTGGGGTCGCCGGAAGTCGGGTCGGAGGCCGTCACGCCGGCGCTGCCGCGCGACACAAAGATCCAGCCCTCTTCGCCGATGAACCGGACGCCGTTGGGGTGCTTGTCGCTGATGTGCATCGTAACGCCGTTGGCGTATTTGCTGCGTATATCATAAGGACCGTGGACATCCCACAAACCGGATTCGGGGAACTCGGCAGTTCCTTCAATCTCTACAGGACCGGTATATTCGGTCCCCATTCCCCAATGCGCGGTATCGACGTGGTGCGTGCCCCAGCCGGTGATCATTCCGGCGCCGTAAGCCTCAATGCGCAGCCAGCCGGGACGCCCATACCCGTTCTGCGGGTGGACGCGGTTTTCGGTGTACGGCTCAACAGGCGTTGAACCCAGCCACATGTCGTAGTTGAGGTTTTCCGGGACGGGCATTTCAGGCCAGTTTCTGCCGGACGGATCGGTGGGCAGGCCGATTTCGATATGTTTGACCTGTCCGATGGCGCCGTTGCGCACCAGCTCGCAGACCCATTTGAATTGAGGCCAGGGACTGATCGCGCGCTGCTGGCTGCCCAGTTGAAAGACACAGCCGGTGCGATTGACGATGTCGCTCATCATCCGACCTTCGGCAATCGTCAGCGCGGCGGGTTTCTGTAAAAAGACGTCTTTGCCCAGCAGCGCCGCTTCGGCAGTCGGACGGGCGTGCCAGTGGTCGGGCGTTGAGATGACGACGGCGTCAATGCTTTCATCACGCAGCATTTCGCGATAGTCCTGATAGACTTTGACATCGACATAGCCGCGATTGCCTTTTCGTCTCTCATAGAAATCCTCAATTAGTCTCTTGCCGTCGCGGGCGCGTTTGATATCCACATCCGCTGTCGCGACAACGCGGCACAAATCATGCCGCAGCACACCGGGCAAATCCATAGCTCTGGCAATACGCCCGCAACCGATCTGGGCAATGTTAATCTTGTCGTTGGGCGAAGACGGCGCCTTGGCCACGGCGACCGACGACACCAGTGTCGGCATTCCAAATACACCCGTCGCCGCAGCAACAGAGCCTTTCAAAAATTCTCTTCGTTTCATAATACTTCCCTTAATTCAGGATACATTTTTTGTTCGTTTCCAAAAAAACACGGTCATTTTCGTCAACTCTGTTCCCTTTCGACCTATTGATATCCATGCTATTACCGATAGCGATAGGCCCAACCGCGAGCCATGTATTCAATATCCGCGGTCTGACCGTCCGGTGGAAATTCTACATTGTACATCGCCACACCCGTTCGGCTGAGCTTCTCCACCCTTTCCCGCGTAAACGGGTCCTGCCATCGCCGTGTCTCGGCGTGACCGTCGGTATAACCGATAATACTGCTGTCGCCATGATTGATCGCCAACGGGTCCCACCATCCCCAACCGCCGGGACGGTTGTGCCCGGTCGCCTGGCCGTAATACTCTGGAGCGCCAAAGGAAAACCAGCCGGATTGATTCCAGTTACGTTCTTGCGCCACTTCCACAAACACATAACGTGTCGAAGGCGACGTGATTTCACCAAAAGCACGAATTTGCTGATTGTAAAATTGAGAGCTGCGATTCGTCGTCCAATAAAGTGCCCGCGACAGGGAATAGGACACATAAGGCGTCACTTGATCATAAACGCTTTTTCGAATGGTATCGCCGGGACACTTGTAGGATTGCGGCGACTTGAGATATTCATGCAGACGCCCCTGCTGAATGCCCCGAATCGCATCTTCTTCTGTTATCGGCGGGGTATTGACCGCCGTATTGGCAAGATCGCCGGGAGTACTGCGAAAAGGAGCGCCGATCCATCCGACATAGGTACCGTTTTCTTCACGAGCGTCCATCTGAGCACTCATAATCCGACCGTTGTTATCGGCTTGATAGCTGTACCACGCCAACGACATATTCTTGGTGTTGGTCATGCACACCACCGAGGAGGCCTTCATTTTTGCCAGCCGAAGGGAAGGCACAATGATTGACAGGAGTAACGCAATAATGGCGATCACTACCAGCAACTCAATTAAAGTAAATGCCTTTCTCATACTCACGCCTCAATTTTAACCTTATTTTATTCTGTGTATAACATTTCAATCGCCTTGTTTTTCATTATTTTGTTTTGTCTGGTTTTGAGCCGACTCAATGCCCAAAGCCCAGCGGATGCCGCCTTCAAGGTGTTTAATGAAGTTCGGATCCCGGTAATGTTCAATTTTATGCCCTAAGGCCGTGTACCACTGGCGTCCGCCGTCAAATTCCTGACACCAGGCCAGCGGAAAATAGTCGCCGAAGGTGCGGCCGGGATAACGGTCTTTCTGATTGTCATCGACCGTGCGCAGGTCGCCGGCCAGCAGGACCTTGATGCCGGGATTCAATTCATTCATATAGTAGAACTCATCTTCCCAGTGCCATATCTGCGGCAAGTGGGCAGTGGAACGGTGGTCTTTGTCGATGACTTTGACGTCAAATTGCTGAAGCGGAGGATGGCGCACGAACTTACCGCCGAGATTCGCCCAGAACCACGGCCAGTTGCGCTCAGAACCGCAGGCCGAGTGAATGCCGACGAACGCCCCGCCGTTGCGGATGTAGTTTTGAAAGACGGCGCGCTGGTCATCGTTATCAAAGGCGTCGTTGTTGGTATTGGCAAAGACCAGCACGTCAAACGAGGCGATTTTTTCCGCGTCATTGAAAATGGATGAATCGTCAATCGCCGTGGTCTCAAACGTCCAGCCGTTTGTCCGGCAAATGGCTTTGAGACATTCGACGCTGGCGGGGATGTTGTCGTGGATGTAACCTTCGCTGTTTCGCGTATAAATCAGGATGCGGCCTTCCGCCCTCACGCTTTGTCCCAGGCACACGATCGCCAAAATCAACAGCCCCGTCAATATTTGTTTTTTCATTGCTGCACCTTAATGAGTGGAGGTTGAGAAAAATTATTCCATAACGTTTCTGCAAGTTCCGGCGTTATCCGACCGTCATAGACGAGCATCCGATACCGCAGGACATAGTTTTGATGGGGCCGGAGCATCCAATCATTATGCCGAATCGGACAAAATTCAAAAAACATCAGGCCATTACCGGCGGCGTCGTCCGGCCAGACGCGCATCGGTTCGGGATGTTCCCGATTGGCGCGGTGGCTTAAGAACAAGACGCCGGCCGTGCCGGTTTTATTGCGTCCGACGCCGCGCAGATCCGCCCAGCGGGCGCGCGTGCCATCGGCTTCATTGCGGGACTTGCCCTCGCTGGTCAGAACCACCACGTTGTCTTTGGTCCAGTCATCGGTGGCTCGAAACCCCAGTCCCCCGCCGTACCGATAGGCCGACAATTCAATGGGGCTTGACAAGGCGTTATTCAGCGTCGAGGTATAATCCACCAGCCAGGCGGTACGTCCGTCAAGACGCACGGCTGAGGCGCGGATATCCCAGACTTCGTTCATCGCGACCTTTTCGATCTGTTCCTCGCCGAGATACATCACGTGTTCCTGATGCACCTGAAAACCGGCATAGACAGGGCCGGCAACGGTGGACAGCAAGCCCGCAAACCTCACGCGCCCTTCGCCTTTGGCCAGATTCCAGAAATCGACCTGCCGGCCTTCAATCTGTGTAACCGTCCAGGGACTCCAGATACCGTAATGGTGATAGTGATCGGGCGGCTGAATGCGGGTAACCACCATCCCGTCGGGCGTGTAAAGCGGATGAATGAAACCGCTGCGTCGAAAGACGGGATTGACGCCTTCGGGGACCGGATGTTCGGCGTGGTGATAACTGAGAATGGGTTTGCTTTGATAGAGCAGGGTAATTGTTTTTTCATCGACCGTCGCGCTGAGCGGAACCGACGGGGCAGATGCCGGTTCCATCGTCAGTTCCAGCCGGACGCTGCGGCCCGGCTGAATCGTCTGATCGGGAATGAACCACAACCGAGCGGCGCGCGAGAGATCCAGTTGACTGGCCAGCGGGATTTTCCTGTCGGCGTCAATGCGGTACAAACGCGGCGTGTGGGTTTCAGGAATGGCAATCCCTTCCAGATCCAGCGACAACGGCGCCGGCAGAATCGCCGTGTTTTCGGCGGTCAGCGTGAATTGTTGCGCAGCACCGAGGGGCGACGCGGCAAAAATGACGAAAAGAAACCCCGTAAGACCCATTGCCGATGCAAAGGTGCGTGTGGTGTGTTTCATTGTTTGATCTCCTGAGCGGCCTGAATAAAGGTTTTAATGTTCTCGGTTGATACGCCGTCGGGCATTCCGCCGCCGCAGGACAAAAGAATACGGCGTTTGTCCGAAAGCGGCGCCAGCGCCTGCCGGACGCTTTGACGAACCGCATCGGGTGAGCCAAGGGCCAGCACATCGCGCGGCGGGATATTACCCACGAGCGTTACCTGATTACTCGTCCAGGTCTTCATCTCTTCGAGCGAGTGCAGAAAGCTGAAATTGAACAGATTGACGCCTAAGGAGGACAAATGCCCCGCACAACCGCGTCCGTCGGCATCGTTATGAAAGAACTTGACCCGCACATCGAGACATCCGAAGATTCGTTTCAAATACGGAGCGGCAAACTCCCGAAAATCCGGCTCGCCGCAAAACCCGACAATATCATCAAGGATAAACACCCCGTCGATGGTGTCAATGGTTTTCTTTTGCAGCTCCAGCCAGCGAACGGTGTAGTCGGTGATCATATCGAGGAGTTTGTGGATTTTTTCCGTGTCGGTGCGAAGACCCATCAGAAACTCGGTTGTCCCCATCAAAAAAGAGGCGATATTGAGCGGCCCTCGGGCGACGGCAAATCGAATGTGATGCCCCAGCGATTCGATGCGGCGGCGATTGAGCGCCAGCCGATTCAAAACAAACGGAGCCAAGCCGTCGGTTTGCGGATTGGGTGCGGCCAGACGGTCAATATCATCCGGCTGGTGAATGATTTTGTCGGCATAGGGCAGATCGTTTCGGTGGAACGAACATTTGGCGCCGAAGGCGCTCGGCTCGGTACACATTCCGTACTCACTCCAGAAACCCGGCAGGAACACGACCTCCGGGAAGGTCTGCACGGCTTTTTTGTTGGCTTCGAACCAGCACTCGTCGCTGGAAAAATAATCCAGTGTGGAGATACCCGCCCAGCTCGGCAGCCAGGGGCTGTCAATAATAAAACCGATAGGCAAGGGCCGGATTGTCTTACCCTCGATAAGCTTGAGTAACAACTGCCATTGTTCGTTTGTCATAATCCCTCGCCGCTTTCCATTGACTTTCACAAAGCAATACTGCTTTGACGTCCTGTCGCTATTATACTATAATACTTTAGGATAAAAGATTATTTAGTTTTTTATCGCTTTTTATTGCACAATAATGACTATGTACCGCTATGTACGCAACAAAAACGGAGTGTCGGGGTGCAATGTGCTGCGCATCCTCCACGATAAAGATATATACCGACCGGTTGTTCTGCATACCACAATTGCTCAGGACAGACCTGTCGGCGACATCCAAACATTCCGAGAACATCGACATAATCTGTATCACATAGTGCTTTATACCGCCGGCAGCGGAGTGTGCCTGCTCAATCGCCTGGAATACCCTGCCAAACCCGGCACGGTCATTCTCGTTTCGCCGGGCCAGCCGCACGATTTTATCACACGGTTCGGCAATGCCGTTTATTCAGAACTGACGCTGGCGTTTGAAAATGAACAATGCGAGCCTCTGACCTTGCCCTTTGAAGAACTGCTTGAGCAGTGGGCCGGGGCACAAATCGATTTACATAATCCGATGCGGCTGTCGGATGCCGAGATCAGCGTGCTGAATGCCGTGTTGACCGAAATTGCCGACTTGGCGGGGGTTGAACATCTGCTATCAGATTTTTATCTGCAATACGCCCTGCTCAAGCTCCTGCATTTTATCGTACAGGCGTGCGTTAAACCGGCCGCCTCCGGCGGTATTGCCGATGAACGGGTGATTCGCGTTCGGCAGTACATCGAGCAACACTACAATACACCCATCCGGATTGAAGAATTATCGCAGTTGGCGGGATTTTCGAAGGGGTATTTGTTTCGGGCGTTTCGAAAGGCGTTCGGCGTCGCCCCGCTGGAGTATCAAAAACAGCTTCGTCTGGAGGCCGCCCGGACGCTGCTGCGAGCCACGGCACTGCGGTGTTCAGAGATTGCCGCCCGCTGCGGCTACGATAATATCCACTTTTTTCACCGTCTGTTCAAACAAACCTTCGGCGTTACCCCTCAGCAATACCGCAAAAACATCGTCGGTTCATAATTCCCACACGCAAAAACCGTATTGATATCCAAAAACGGCCCGCTGCTATTCCGGACGCCGGATTGTGTAAAACGCTTTCTTTTGTGATGATTTTGCTGTATCATACTTTAACGTATAGGATTTACAATTCTACAGGCGGTTCAATGCGCGGAATGAAAAGAAATTCAGAGATATTATTGAGTCAAATTAGCGACATCTTCAAATTACGGCGGCCAGAGATCACTCTGGTCGTTGTGTTTCAGGCGGGACTGATGGTGCTTCTGGATCAGATTATGCTTCGCAGCGGAATGGATCCATCGCGCCCGGCCACGATGCCGGACTGGACGATGTTTGTGCTGGGCATGGGATGTATGATCCTGGCGATTGTGTGGCAGATGCTGTATCTGGGTTTTTTGCGGACAGCGGCGACCGATGGGGCCAAGCCGCAGGAACCCAATACCCTGCTCAGGACGGGACGTCCGTATTTCTGGCAGATACTGGGCGTTCAGATTTTATTGGGATTGGCCGTTTGGGTCGTTTCCGGTGTTTTGGCCATCCTGATCGTCTCGGCGACAGGCTATAAGCAGGCTGAATCGTTTCCCCCGTGGCTGATGACACTGATGATGACAGGCGCTGTCGCCCTGCTGGTAAAACCCATATTCCTGATTCCATCGTTTATGTTGGTGCTGGATTATAAGGCAATAGAGGCCTTTGCCATGATGCGGCAAGTGCGTCTAAGCAATTTGGGCCTGCTGCCGAGATTTTATGGGGCGGGACTGGCGGTAATGGCGGTCATAGGGATCGTTGTATCACTTGCTCCGAAAGACGGCCCGGTGTATTATATCGCGTTGACCGCGGGTCATTTGCTCCAGAGTCTGACGATTCTGACATTGATGCTGGCAACGGTATTGTTTATCGCGATTGAAACCGAAAGAAGATGATAAACAAAACGGGACAATTTATTGTGCTGGACGGGCCGGACGGCTGCGGAAAGAGTACGCAGACGCGTCTGCTGGCCGAGTGGATCACCGGGCAGGGATGGGAGGTGGTCTCCTATCGCGATCCGGGGACAACCGCGATCGGGGAAAAAATTCGGGAGATTCTGCTGGATCCGTCGCATACGGCGATGACAGATACGGTTGAGGTGCTGCTGTATATGGCCGCGCGGGCGCAGCTTTGGGCCGAACATATCGGGCCGGATCTGGAACACGGGCGGTTTGTGGTGATGGATCGGTGGCTGAGCAGTACTTGTGCGTATCAGGGATACGCCGGCGGAGTTGGCGTACAGAAGGTGCTGGCTGTGGCCGAGGCGGCCCTGGAACGAGTCTGGCCAGATGTGACAATTATTCTGGACGTGGACGTCGAAACCGCACGGCAGCGGATGAATCGGGATTTGGATCGGATGGAACAGAAAGGCGCTGATTATCATACTCGTGTACGTGAGGGTTTTTTAGCGATGCAGAAACACTGCCCCAATGCGGCGGTGATTGACGCGCGAGCATCAGTCGAGAGGGTACATCAGGGGGTTTGTGAATATCTAAAAGCGGTGTTGGGATGGCAGAACGTTTAAGCGATATTGTATGTCAGGACAAGGCCATCGGCTCGCTTCAGCGGGCGTATGCCGCGGGGCGTATGCCCCACGCTTACCTGTTTTGCGGCGAAGACGGTGTGGGCAAATTCACCACCGCTCGGGCGTGGGCCAAAATGCTGCTGTGTCAAAATCGTACCCGGCGAGCCGGCGAGCCGGTGTTTTTCGACAGTTGCGGGCAATGCGATTCCTGCCGGTTGTTTGAAAGCGGCGGGCATCCTGATTTTCAGCCGATTTATAAAGAGCTGATCACATTCACCAAAGACGGAAAAAACAAAACCGCCCCCCTTGACATGCCGGTGGATGTGATTCGGGAATTTCTGATCGATAAAATCACCACCCGTCCGCAGCGAAGTCAGCACGTGGTTTATGTGGTTCAGGAGGCCGAGAAGGTCAACCGTTCCAGTCAGAACGCGATGCTCAAGATTCTGGAAGAGCCGCCGACGTTTTGTGTAATTATCCTGATTTGCAGCCGACTGGAAAAAATGCTGCCGACGACGCTGTCGCGGTGTCATCCGGTGCGTTTCGGGCCGATTGATTCGCAGACGATCATTCGCAAACTGGCCGAGATCGGGATCCGCGAGCCGGAAAGCGTGTATTGGGCCAACTTCAGTGAAGGTCGGCTCGGCCAGGCGCTTGAATGGGCGTCGCTTACGCCAAAAGGCGACCGTCCTTATCAGATTAAGTGTGAATTACTTGAACGGCTGGCCGGCGCCGCCCTGCCGGATGTGCTGGAGCAGGCCGAGTGGATGAGTAAGGCATCCAAACACATCGCCGCGGCCTGGTCGGCGGCGATGGAAAACGTCAGCACCAAAGATATCAATCGACGGGCACAAACGGGGGCGATCCAAATGCTCACCCTGGCGCTGACCGACGCCCTGAAACTGCACGTCGGTGCGGCCGAGCCGTTGGTCAACGTCGATCAAACACCAGTTATTCACCGATTAGCCGATAACTATGAGCCGGAATTGCTGTCTCTGCTGGTCCGGCAGATGTATGCGCTGCGCCGCTGGGTTGAGGACAATGTCAACGAAAAACTGATTTTTGAGCAGGTCTTGTTAAATCTGACGCAATCGGATATAATCAATCTTTCTATAAGCTAAGAGAACTTCGAGCATCTTGCCCGAAACGTAAAATGTAGTGCAGTGGAGAAGTCGATATCTATGTCGCAACCTGAAACGACAAAGCCCAAAGGGGCTAAAAATAAATATATGCTGGTCAGTTACGGCCGTATAGGGTTGATGGGATGGTTTGAGCACAACGAAAACACCCTTCCCAAACTCAATACCAAGGTCATCATCAAGACCGAACGCGGCCTGGAACTGGGCGAAGTGGTCGGCATCCATAACTACCGCGGGGGACAGTTTCGCAGCACGCCGGAACAGGTCGAAAGCTATTACGGCAATCTCGGCGTCGGCTCGCCCGTTGGCCCCGGCGGAACATTTGTCCGATTCGCCACCCATGAGGACCTTCGCGAACAGGAGCACCTTGTTCAATCCGAACAGGAAGAGATCGCCTGCTGCGAAAAGTATATCAAGGAACTTGGCCTGCCGATGCGAATCGTCGATGCGGAGCATCTGTTCGGCGGCGAGCGCATCATCTATTATTTTACGAGCGAGGGACGTGTGGATTTTCGCGAATTGGTCAAGACACTGGCCCGCGAATACCAGACGCGAATTGAACTGCGCCAGATCGGAGCTCGCGACGAGGCTCGGCTGGTCAGCGATTATGAAACATGCGGCCAGCAGTGCTGCTGCAGCCGGTTTCTGAAAATTCTTGAGCCGGTGAATATGCGGATGGCCAAGCTGCAAAAGGCCACGCTCGATCCATCGAAGATCAGCGGGCATTGCGGGCGGCTGAAATGTTGTCTTCGATATGAAGACCTGACTTATACGGAACTGAAGGATAATCTTCCGTCGCGCAACTCGATGGTTCGCACACCCAAGGGCACAGGACGCGTCATCGACGTTCAGATTCTGACCCAACTGGTGGTGGTGCAGGACGCGCTGGGCGACCGTCAGGCCTGGCCAGTCGATGAACTGCTGCCAATGGATCAAACCGAAGAAAAAGAAACCCAGCCAAACCGCCCTGTCCATCCGCTTAACGAGGAGATGGATGTCGTCGAAGAGGTCGAGGACGAAGCCCAACAGGAACAGGCCGCCGCGATCACGTCGGTTGAAGATTTGTTTGCAGGCGAGAGTTCGAATGCCGGAACAGAACGCGACAACAAACCCAAAGACTCGCGGCCCGACCCGCGCGCCGACCGTCAGAAAAATCGCAACGCCCCTCAGCGCAGCGGCAGAAAACCGCGAAAGAAACGCGCCGCCAAAAGCACAACCGGCCCCGGCGCCGAGGACAGCCGTACGAATCGACGCGGCAAAAATCGCCGCAAAAAACGTCGGGGCGGCAACAAGAACGGACCCCAAAATCGTTTTCCCAAGACCGAGAACACCGATGGAAAGCCTTCCGGAGAGTAAACGCCGATGACACGCAAACTGCTTGTAACCTCCGCATTGCCCTACGCCAACGGCCCGATTCATATCGGCCATCTGGTCGAATACCTGCAAACGGATATCTGGGTACGGTTCCAAAAAGCCTGCGGAAACACCTGTTAT